>CAIYSH010000211.1 GCA_903928755.1 uncultured Alphaproteobacteria bacterium
ACCTGGGAACTGCTGGCCCTGACCCGTGCCCGGGTGGTCTGGGCCACATCCGCCACATTTGCCACCCGAGCAGCCCAGGCAATCGAAGCGGCGCTCCGCAAGCCGCGCAATATCAGATCTACGGCCAAGGACACGGCAGACATGCGTGATCTCCTGACCCGCGAGCGCCCCTCTGCCGGGGACTGGGATCTCAAGCTCAGCGCGGGTGGGCTCGTGGATATCGAATTCGCCGCCCAGTTCCTGCAGATAGCCCACGCCCCTCAAGGGGGGCCCTTGCGTGCCAACACGGCCGAAGCCCTCACGGCCCTCGGAGCCGCAGGCCTGATCGGCCCTGAAACCCTTGAGGCCTTGCAGTCGGCCTGGGTCCTGCAGCAGAATTTGACCCAGATCCTGAAATTGGCCCTGACCGGTGACGATGACCCCGAGGTGCAACCGGCAGTCTTCCGCAAGCTCATGGCCCGGGCTGCGGCTGTCCGTGATTTTCGGTCCCTGAAGACAGGGCTGTCAAAGGCGCAGAACCGTGCGCATACAGCCTTCCTCAAGGTGTTGGCGGGTTGAACCCGGAAAGGAAGACACAGAAGATCATGACCTACATGAAACCGGGCAAGCAGATCTCTCCGGTCCCCCTTCTGCGGGTAAGGCCAGCATGTCTCGCCATCGTCGCAGTCATGGGCTGTGCCCTGGCCCTGCCGGCACGTGCTCAGTTCGGACCGCCAAATCCTGACGGTAACGGCGACGGCAAGGTGACCCTTGCCGAGTTCAAGGCCGTGTCTTCGACCGAGGTTCTCCGGCGGCTGGATTCCAACAAGGACGGGATGATGTCGCGTGCAGAGTATCAGGTCGCGGTGGATCTGATGTCACGCTTTGCAGGTGCCAGTGTCGCGAAACGTGCAGTCAGCAGGTTTGCTGACGACGATTCAAACCAGGATGGGCTGTTGACCCGATCTGAAATGGAGGCCGGAGCGCAAAGGCGTTTCATCAGGGCCGATGCCAATGGTGATGGCGCGCTGGACAAGGCGGAACTCAAGTCAACCCGTCAGGCGGCTCGGCAGGATACGCGTGGTTAGAGACTGTTGCCGACAGGTGGACTGAAGAGACTTTGTCTCACGCTACATTCTGCGTCTGTGCCGCATTGCCCCTGTAGACCCCGACTCTGAAGCTGACATGCGTTCCTTCTCCTGGATTGCTTCGCATTTCCAGCTCCCCGCCATGCAGTTCAACCAGCGATTTGGTGAGGGCAAGCCCCAGGCCCGTGCCCTGAACGGTCTTGGAGTGCTGGCTTTCGACCTGGACGAATGTTTGGCCCAGTCGATCAAGGTCACTCTTGGCAATGCCTATGCCTGTGTCCTCCACCGTAATCTTGACCTGATCACCAAGCCCTCCAACTAGCTGGTCCGCCCGGAGTGTGACTGTGCCCCCGCGAGGGGTGAATTTCACGGCATTGGACAGGAGATTCAGAAGGATCTGTTTTAGGGCCCTGTAGTCGGCCTCGATTTCCGGGAGGTGGGGTTCGATGGCGAGTTTCAGTGTCAGGCCAGCGGACTCGGCACGATTGGTCATCAGTCGCACAATGTCTTCGGCCACTTCGTCCAGGGAGACGGGCTCAAGCCGCAGGGTCATTTTACCTGCTTCGATCTTGGACATGTCGAGGATGTCGTTGATGAGTGCCAGAAGGTGCTGGCCCGAGGACAGGATGTCCTGGGTATAACCCTTGTAGCGCGCATCCCCCAGGGGCCCGAACATCTCCTGGGACATGATCTCTGAGAACCCGTTGATCGCATTCAACGGTGTTCGCAGTTCGTGGCTCATATTGGCGAGGAATTCACTCTTGGCCCGATTGGCACCCTCGGCCCTGACCTTCTCGCTTTCGTACTTGCGCGCCAGATCAGAAAGCTGGATCTGGCTGAGTTCCAGCCTGGCCACGACCTGCTGCAACTGCTCCTCGTTGATCCGGCGCACCTCTTCCTGCATCTTGATGTTGGTGATGTCGGCGGCGGTCATGACCAGACCTCCTTCCGCCGTCCTGCGCTCGGAGATCTGCAGCCAGCGGCCGTCATTCAGTTCTGCTTCTCGAACACCCTTGCGGTCACCCGATGCCCGAACTTCCATCCGGATGGCAGATTTGGCCAGGTGAGAGACATTCTTGTAGTGCGCGCCTGGCTCCAGGATGTGGCCACTGAGATCGAAATAGTCGCGATAATTGCGGTTCCACATCAGCAGTCGACCATTGCGGTCCCAAAGCACGAACGCTTCTGACGTACTCTCAATGGCGTCCCGCAAGCGGGTCTCGGCGGCCTGGGCCCGGGACTGGGCGCTGCGTTCTTCCGTAACGTCCAGGGCGACCCCGATGATGCGTGTAAAGCCTGTAGCCGTCTTGCCGAATGCCTGGCCGCGGGCATCGACCCAGGTTGAGCGGCCGTCCTCAAGAGACAGGGCCCTGAATGAAACGTCGAAGCCACCGTATTCAGCGGCTGTCGTCAGGGCCTGCCGTACCCGATCGCGGTGTTCTTCAGCGACACGCTCTATGACCTCGTCACCCGAAACCACGCCGCCACCACCCCATCCCAGGATCGCACCTGTGACATCAGACATGTACATCTGATCGGCTTCGAGATCCCATTCCCAGATGCCGCACCGGGCGGCCTCTACCGCCATCCGGAAGCGGCTTTCGGAGTCGACAAAATCCTTGTGAGCGGCCTCGGCTCTGCGGCTCTGCGTGATGAGAAGTGTGCCCAGCAGCATGGATGTCCCCCAGACGGCAAACAATCGGCCCAGGGTCAGTTGAAGGGACGTTTCTTCGCTCGGCGCGAACGGTGCTGCAGCGATGGCATAGAGTGCCCCGCCAAGGGCCGGCCGGGCGGCTATGTCCAGCTTGCGACCATCGACAAGTTTGCCGTGCTTCATGCCGCCTTCGAGGTTGAGTTCGGAAACGCTGATCCCGAGAACCGCGCTCAACTGGTCCCCCGGCCCGGCATTACTAGATGCCGTGACAACCCTGCCATCCTGCGCGACCACCACCTCGATCCGGCTCCGGTCAAGCCAGGCTGCAATCCGGTCAGGGTCCTCGACCACGATAATCCGCTGCAGGCCCTTGACCGTGAAGGTTGCGGCCGCTGCCGCAAGACCGGACTTCGCGGTTTGTGAGGACCCGAGCCAGACATCCTTGGCCGACATTTCTGCCAGCCTGTTCAACTTCAACCAATCGATACCATCTGTATTCCCGGTAGAGGCGATCACGCCCTGGCTACCCACGACAGCCATGGCACGGCCTGCACTGCCTGTGGTCGCGAGACCCGTCTTGATGGCATCGGCGGGTTGCTGGACTTCGCCGCGGATCAGGGCCCGCGCAGCCAGAACACCGCCTTGCAATGCCGCGGCTTCAGCGTCCAGATGGGCTGAAAGGGTTTCACTTCGATGGGGAAGGGCCTGATTGATCAGTGTTGCAGCCTGCGGCTGGGTCAAGGCCTCGTAGGAGGCGAAAGCCGTATAGATCGTCAGGACAAGGAGGACGGCCAGGGTCAGGATGCGCGCGAGAATCTGCGCTGCAACCGGATAGGTATTGGGATTGGTGCGGCGGTCCACTTTCCGACGCCTCCGGTCCTCTCCTCCTTTGAAGTCGCTGCTCGCGGCCAAGGCCTAGTGCTCCCAAACTGACGGCCGAGTCACCCCAGGCAGGGGGACTCTAACGGTCAGGAACGGTGCCGTCACGGCCGCACTGGGGCCGCACGTGAGTCATGTCGTCGCGGCGGGAACGGGATCAGTCGGCAAGCGCCTTGGCGACCAGTTCCGTCACGTTCCGGGACAGCCCGTCACTGGCAAACACTCGCTTGAGCTGAGCTTTCATGAGTTGACCAAGTTCGGGGACGTAACGGCGCCATCCGCCCAGGGGTTCCACCATGCGGGCTGCAGTCATGGGATTGAACCGGTCAACGGCCAGGATCTGGTCAGCCAGGAAACGGTAGCCAGACCCGCTGGGGTCATGGAAATTGACCAGATTTGCTGCGGCAAAGGTCGAGACCAGGGCACGAAGCCGGTTGGGATTTGTCTGATCAAAGGCAGGATGCAGGGTCAGGCCCAGCACTCTGCCCAGGGCACCCGGCCCGGGATCCCTGGCCTGTAGTGCGAACCATTTGTCCATGACCAGGGGCTCGTCTTTCCATTGATCATAAAAGTCGGCCAGGGCCGTATCGAAGGCCGTGCCACCGAGGTTCATCAGGGCATTGAGGCCGCCCATGGCGTCCGTCATGTTCAGCGCTGCGCGATAGTGTCCGTCTGCAAGGTCCATGACGTCAGGCTGTGGTTCAGCCGTCAGAAGATCCAGGACTGCATTTCTAAGGGCGCGTCGTCCTGCACTCGCCGCATCGGGTGAAAACGGTCCGGAATCCTGCAGGCCGATATGCAGGTGCCTCAGGTCTTCAGCCAGATGCAGGGCCAGTCTCTGCCGGAGGGCCTGCCTGGCCCCATGAATGGCCAGTGGATCGGCAGGCTGACGCGCCAGGGCAAGGTCGGTTTCGGTGGGCAGCCCAAGGAGTAGAGCCTTGAAGGCCGGCTCTGAAGCCTGATCGGAAAGGGCGCGCGCGATGGCGTGGGCATATCGCTCTTCTCCCACTTCATCAGGATGGCCATCGGCCCGCGCCAGGATCAGGTCCCTTGCCAGGTCCTGGCCCGCTTCCCAACGATTGAAGGGATCAGGGTCTCCAGCCAGCTGGACATAGCGCGCCCTGGGGGCGGCGTCCGTGGTCAGCAAGACCGGGGCGGAAAATCCGCGCAAGGCGGAAATCACCGGTTGGGAGTCAACCCCGGTAAGGGTCAGTTGAGCCCTGTCCCTGTCGAGTACGAAGACCGTTTCATCCACGGCCTCACCCTTGTGCTCAAAGGCCATGGTCCGTCCGTCCGCATCCAGCAGGCCGATCCGCACCGGGGTCGGCAGGGCGCGCTTCGTCATCTGGCCCGGGGTTGGAGGCGTCTTCTGGGAGAGCTCTATCGTCAGGGTCCTGGCGTCGGCATCATAGGTTTGCCGGATGTCCACCTGCGGTGTGCCCGCCTGTTCGTACCAGGCAAAGAAATCGGAAAGATCTTCGCCGGTGACGTCGGCAAAGCATCCGATGAAAGCTTCGACCGTGGTGGCGTGGCCGTCCCACCGATCACAATAGAGGTCCATTCCGGCGCGGAATTTCTCTGCACCGATCAGGGCCTTGAGCATCC
>CAIYSH010000212.1 GCA_903928755.1 uncultured Alphaproteobacteria bacterium
ATGCCGCCGCCGGTCCCGGCCAGGGTGAAGGACGGCCGGACGATGGCTGGCAGGCCGACGAAGTCGAGGCCTTCCAGGGCTTCATCCATGGTGTGTGCGGCCTTGGATTTCGGACTCTCAAGGCCCAGCTTGTCCATGGCGTCGCGGAACTTCTGACGGTCCTCGGCCTTGTCGATGACATCGGCCTTGGCGCCGATCATTTCGACCCCGTATCTCTTCAGGGCACCTGAGGCTTCCAGGGCCAGGGCCGTATTCAGCGCTGTCTGACCGCCCATGGTCGGCAGCAGGGCGTCGGGTCGCTCCTTGGCGATGATCTTCTCGACCATTTCCGGGGTAATGGGCTCGATATAGGTCGCATCGGCCACATCAGGATCGGTCATGATGGTGGCAGGGTTGGAATTGACCAGAATGATCCGATAGCCCTCGGCGCGCAGGGCCTTGCAGGCCTGAACTCCCGAATAGTCGAATTCACAGGCCTGACCGATGATGATGGGGCCGGCGCCGATGATCAGGATCGAGGAGATATCGGTGCGTTTGGGCATCAAATTCCGATCGCGCAAAAGGGCGGCCGCGCTGCTGGCGCACCGTGCCCGTCCATACTGTAGGTCAAGGCGTCCGTTTAGAGACGGAGTCGGCATGGCGCAAGCGGCGAGGGGGTGTTCTGTCCTCATCGGGACAAAAAGAAACGGGCCGGTGTTTCCACCGACCCGTCATGGTCTTTCATCCAGTGGACCTTTCGGGTCCGCCGGTTGCGGTAGCTAGACCTGCAGGTTGCCCGCGGACATTTTGCCGCTGCGCTTGTCGCGCTCGAGCTCGTAGGTGACCTTCTGGCCTTCGTTCAGCGAACGAAGCCCGGCGCGTTCCACGGCCGATATATGAACGAAGACGTCCGCGCCGCCTTCATCAGGTTGAATAAAGCCGTAGCCCTTGGTGCCGTTAAACCATTTCACGGTGCCGGTAGACATAGAGATATGCGTCCTTGGATAGATTTGCCCGAGGGGCCAAGCTCGACCCAACGGGATCAAATTTCGAGGGGGCAGGTCCGGTGCATCGGAATGAAGCGTCGAAAGTCAGCCGAACCTACGAGTTTGACCTGTGCACTTTGGATCAATCCCAAGGCAATGGCAAGACTAGGATTCCTGCGTTGCTGTAACAGGGTTTCTGCAATTGCCGCTTGCTGGTGCCGGGGGATGCAGGCAGCTTCCCCGTTGTTCTGATTTTGAAAGCCGCTGTGTCCTCCGCCACAACCTCCGACCCCCTGGCTGTCCTCATTCCCCGCATAGCTGGCGGTGATAGATCCGCCTTGCGTCAGCTTTATCAGGCAACCTCCGCGAAGCTTTTTGCCGTCTGCCTACGTATCCTGTCCAACCGGGAAGAAAGCGAAGACGTTTTGCAGGAGGTTTATCTGACGATCTGGCGTCGTGCCGACCGCTTTGAAGCGGACCGGGCCAGTGTCATGACATGGTTGGCCACCATTGCGCGGAACCGGGCCATAGACCGGCTTCGGGCGCGCGGACCCCTGGCTGTGGCTGCCCAGATTGATGCCATGGAGATTCCTGACAAGGCGCTGGGTGCTGAGTCGATTCTCGAAATTGCCCAGTCGGTAGAGGCACTCAATACCTGCCTGTCCCAGCTGGATGCCCGCACCCAGGGCGTGATCCGGACGGCCTTCTTTGAAGGCGTCACCTATGAGGCCCTGGCCCAGCGGCTGGATACGCCCCTGGGGACCATCAAGAGCTGGATCCGGCGCGGTCTGCTGAAACTGCGGGGGTGTCTCGAGCCATGACCGAAGAGGCAGAACTTCCCGAGGACGAGGCCCTGGCGGCAGAGCATGCGCTGGGGGGGCTGAACGCCATGGATCGCGCCAATGCCGAGATCCGTATGGCTCAGGATTTCGCTTTTGCACGTCTGGTTGTGGCCTGGCGCTATCGTCTGGCACCCCTGGCCGCGATGCTTAAGCCCGTCGCGCCGTCTGACGATCTCTGGACGCGGATCGAACGTGCCCTGCCGGCAAATGACAACCGGGCTTTGCGGCTCTGGCGTGGCGCTGCGATCGGTGGGCTTGGCCTGGCGGCCGCCAGCATGGCCGCCGTCGCTGTGATCCTCCTGCAGGGCCCCCTCGCACCTGCAGCCCCACCGGCCATGCTCAGCGCCAGGCTGGACACGGTCCAGGGCCAGCACCTGTTTGTGGCGGCCTATGACCCCCAGAAGCAGGCTGTCGTGATTTCATCCCTGGTGCCGCCAGGCACGGATCCCGGTCATGTCCATCAGCTCTGGCTGATTCCGGCCGACGGCAAGCCGCGGGCGCTCGGCTTCGTGCCAGTCGGAGCTTCGATCAGGATAGCCCTGGCTCCGCCCGCAGCTGGCCTGACGGACGCCCAGGCCACCCTAGCCATTTCGGTCGAGGTGCCCGGTGGGTCAAAGAAGGAGGGGCCGACAGGGCCGGTCGTGGCAAGGGGTGCCCTGTCGAAGATCTAGACCGCTCAGGCCGGAGCCTTGGCCTGCTCCATCAGGTCCGCGAAACGCTGGAACAGATAGAGGGAGTCCGTGGGGCCCGGCGAAGCTTCAGGGTGGTGCTGCACGCTGAACACCGGCTTGCCCTTCAAACCCAGGCCCGCATTGGTGCCGTCGAACAGGGAGATGTGGGTTTCTTCCACGCCCGCTGGCAGGCTGTCGCGATCCACCGTGAAGCCATGGTTCATGGAGACGATCTCCACCTTGCCGGTGGTCAGGTCTTTCACGGGGTGGTTGGCACCATGGTGGCCCTGTTCCATCTTGACGGTCTTCGCCCCCAGGGCCAGGGCCATCATCTGGTGGCCCAGACAGATGCCGAATACCGGCACGCCACTGGCCACCAGCTTCCTGATTTCAGGTACGGCATAGACGCCGGTGGCGGCCGGGTCGCCGGGTCCGTTGGACAGCATGACGCCATCAGGCTTGCGGGCCAGGATGTCTTCCGCCGACGTCGAGGCCGGAACCACCGTGACCTCGGCCCCCATAGAGACCAGGGAGCGCAGGATGTTGCGCTTCACCCCGAAGTCCATGACCACGACCTTGAACCTGGTCGGCCCCGGCTTGGCATAGCCTTCCGGCCAGCCGTAGAGGCCCTCTGCATAGGTGAAGGCCTGAGTACAGGTAGCATCCTTGGCCAGGTCCAGGCCTTCGAGGCCCGTCCACGCCGCCGCCTTGGCCTTCAGGGCCAGGATATCGAACCTGCCCTCCGGCGAATGGGCGATGACCCCGTGGGGCATGCCGGTCTCGCGGATCACCCGGGTCAGGGCGCGGGTGTCAACGCCAGCCAGACCGACGACCCCGCGACGCTTCATCCAGCTGTCCAGGTCAGAGTCCGCACGCCAGTTGGCGGGCGCTGTGGGGACATCGCGGAAGATGGCGCCCCTGGCTGCGGTCTCGGCAGCGCCGGACATCTGCTCCAGGTCTTCCAGATTGGTGCCGACATTGCCCACATGGGGGAAGGTGAAGGCGATGATCTGGGCCATGTAGGACGGGTCGGTCAGGATTTCCTGATAGCCGGTCATGGCGGTGTTGAAACACACCTCGCCCAGGGCTGATCCCTCGGCCCCAACGCCGATCCCCTGCAGAACGGTTCCATTGGCCAGAACCAGGACTCCGGTGACCCCAGGCAAGAGTTCGCTCATGGTCGGGGGTCTCCTTCAAGGCACCCGCGATCTCGGATGAGACCTTCTGGGCAAACGGCGGCGTAGGTAGAGTTTCACGCCCCTCGGGTCAATGAGTCGCGAAACAGCGCGAGCTATGGCATCAAAACGCGGGAAACTTTGGGAGGACCATCATGGGCCATATTGATCCTGACCGCGAGGCCTGGGCGCAATTTCGCGATCTGGCCAGCGACCAGCCCATCCACATGCTCAATCTGGTCAAGGTCAAACCTCTGGCGACTTATCCCGATGACCACCCGGACCACGGAAAAGGCGTTACCGGGCTGGAGGCCTATCGTGCCTATGGCCGCACCACGGCGCATATCCTGAAACGCGTGGGAGGCATGCAAATCTGGGCGGGCAAGCCTCAGGTCATGGTCACCGGTCCACAGTCCGAGGCCTGGGATATCGCCTTCATCGCGCAATATCCGTCCCCCGCGGCCTTCATCGAAATGGTCCGGGATCCGGAATACCGGGAATTGGTCAAGCACCGCACGGCAGGTGTCGAGGACTCCCGGCTCCTGCGGCTTGATCCCCTCGCGCCAGGGGAAGGCTTCGGAGAATAGGGCGCCTCGCCTTCAGGCTTTCGCAGGCTTCCGTGCCGCCAGCCAGGCGATGAGTCCCAGGATCGCGGTGGCGCCCAGCAGGACCGCCCAGAGGATGAGGGTCTTTGTTGAATAGGCCCCGCCGCCATCGGTCATGGAGGCCACGACCGGAATCGATGGCGACGCCTCCATTTGGGGCAGGTCAACTGCCCTCAGTCCGGGAGACGCCGCCATCAGATTGTCCAGGGGAAGGTAGTTCGCCTTGGCGCCCTTCAGGCCTGCCGCAATGGTGTAGGGCGGCGCGCCGGTCAGAAGCACCGCCACCTCCCGGGGTTCAAACTGGACCTGAATCCGTGGAGGCGCTGAAAATCCCGTAGTCCGTTTGTCAGCTTCAATCTGGATGAACCTGAACCGGCCGGCACTGAGCGGAATGGCGGGGCCGGTCTTTGTTTCTGCCGCGCCCTGCATTCGGTAGACCGTTCCCGTGCCCAGCAGGGTCCAGGGCTGCTCGCTGTTCTCCCGCCCTAGAATGCGGACTGGAAGTATGGCGTTCTGTCCGGCCAGGGTCAGCTGCAGAGCTGTCACGGGTGTTGCAAACGGCAGACCGAATTCCAGAACATGGGATCTTGTCAGCTTCGCGCCGGTGATCTCGGCACGCTCGACCTTTGCTGCCGCTGATCGCTCAGTGGTCAGGCTGGCGCCACGGACGGTGACCGGCGCCAGGAGCCTGGTGGACGATCCCCAGGTAACCCGCAGATACCTTCCTTTTACAGGCACCCGGTCCAGCGGAAGAAAGACCTTTGAAGCATCATCCGGCGACCGGTAGGCGACCACTTCCGTAACTGGCGCCCATCGTGACAGATCCGCGCTGGAGTCCAGGCTGAAGGTCACGGGCTGCTGGGCCGGAATGTCGGCCGACAGTGTCAGGGCGGAGGCGAAATCCGCCACGGCCCGGGTATCCAGCAGGACTCCCAGAACCTCTGTCTTTGCTGAGCCCGGCGCGCCGCTGAATCCGATGACTCGCGCCTGGCCGCCTTCATCCACACGGAGGCTGACGCCGGTTACGGTCAGGGACCCTGGCGCCCCCAGA
>CAIYSH010000213.1 GCA_903928755.1 uncultured Alphaproteobacteria bacterium
GCGCAACCTGCTGACCCTGGTCGGGGCCTTGATCATGCTGATGGTGGTGAGCCCGCACCTGACAGGTCTGGTCCTGCTGATCTTCCCTTTCGTCATCGCCCCCCTGTTCCTGTTCGGACGCCGGGTGCGGAAACTGACCGCCTCGACACAGGACCAGTTCGCCCAGGCCATAGGCCACGCCGGCGAAACCCTCGACGCCCTTGAGACCGTGCAGGCCTTTGGCGGAGAAGCGGCAGGCGCCGCCCGGTTCGGGGCTGCGGTCGAGGCCTCCTTCACCACATCCCTGCGCCGGATGACTGCCAGGGCGACCATGACCGCCGCCGTCATCGGTCTGGTTTTCGGTGGCGTGGTTCTGGTCTTCTGGCTGGGGGTTCACGCCGGCCTGAAAGGCGACCTGTCCTGGGGCGCCCTGTTCCAGTTTGCCTTCCTGTCGGTCATGGCCGCCAGTTCTACCGGCGCGCTGGGTGAAACCTGGGGCGACGTCCAGAAGGCCGCAGGGGCCATGGAGCGGGTGTCGGACCTGCTGTCGGCCCGACCGGGAATCTCAGCGCCCCCGAACGCCATTCCCCTGCCTGAAGATGGCGCTGGCGACGTGAGGTTCAATAACGTGACCTTCGCCTATCCGGGCCGGCCCGACCTGCCGGCGCTCAGCGGGTTTTCCCTGCATGTGGCTCCTGGCGAACGGGTCGCACTGGTGGGCCCATCAGGCGCAGGCAAAAGCACCGTCCTGCGGCTTCTGCTGCGATTCTATGATCCCCAGACCGGACATGTGACTGTTGATGGGGTCGACCTCACGCAGACCGACCCCAAGGCCGTCCGCGACCGCATGGCACTGGTGGCCCAGGACAGTCCGCTGTTCTCCGGTTCTGCGACAGACAATATCAGGGTCGGGCGGGCGGCAGCCTCCATGGACGAGGTCCGACAGGCCGCCCGGGCCGCCCAGGCGGAAACCTTCCTGGACGCCCTGCCGCAAGGCTTTGAGACCCCGCTCGGCGAGCGGGCCCGCAGCCTGTCGGGGGGACAGAGGCAACGTCTGGCCATAGCCCGCGCCCTGGTGCGTCATGCGCCCATCCTGCTGCTGGATGAGGCGACCAGCGCCCTGGATGCCGAAAACGAGAGACTGGTCCAGCTGGCCCTGGACGAGGCCATGGTCGGCCACACCACCCTGGTCATCGCCCACCGTCTGGCGACCGTGCTCAAGGCGGACCGGATCGTCGTCATGGACGGCGGCCGCGTGGTTGAACAGGGAACCCACCATGAGCTCATCAAGCTTGGCGGGCTCTATGCCCGTCTGGCCGCCCTGCAGTTCGGCGAAACCGACACCTAGAGGGCGTCCCGGACCCTGGCCTCCAGGCCAGGGAAGTCGCTGAACAGGCCGTCGATCCCTGACGCGAACAGGGCGCGATAGACCGCGTCGACCTGACCATGGGCTGCGGGATCCGTGCCGTTGCGGAGCTTGGGCGGCAGGAAGGCGTTCTCTGCACGGACCGTCCAGGGGTGGACGGCCAGACCGACGGCATGGGCATTCCTGACCAGATCCGTCGGGGCACCGAGCCCGCCGTCAACCACGGGAACCACCAGCTTCCAGTCGGGGCCCACTCCGTTGGCATAGGCCGAAATCGCCTTGAGGCCGTCAGCCGAGACCATGTCCGCCGGGGTAACCTGCCGCAGGTCTGCCGGCCCGCCCTCGGCGGCTACCAGTTGGACCAGAGGGGCGCGGGTGAGGTTGCGGATGGTCTTGAGGGGACCGACCTCGAAGCATTGCACATAGACCGGGGCCGTCGGGCTGTTCAGGTCATAGGCCTTGAGGGCATCTGCCAGCCGCGCCTCGAAGGGCATGCCGAGCGCAGCAAAGTAGGAAGGATGCTTCATCTCGGGATAGACACCGATGGTCCGGCCCACCCGGCGGCTTTCCGCCTTCGCCAGGGCCACGACCTCTTCAAAGGTCGGGATGGCGTCCACGCCGTCATGGCTGGCGCTTTCCGCACGCAGCTGTGGCAGGCGTTCCCGGGCCCGCAGGGTCTTCAGCTCTGCCAGGGTGAAGTCTTCTGTGAACCAGCCCTCGATCGTCTCGCCATCGACAACCTTACGGACCTTGCGGGAGGCGAATTCCGGATGGGCGGCGACATCCGTCGTGCCGCCGATCTCGTTCTCGTGACGGACCACCATGACACCGTCCCGGGTCAGGACCAGATCGGGCTCTATGAAGTCCGCCCCCTGGTCAACCGCCAGGCGATAGGCTGTCGGTGTGTGTTCAGGGCGCAGGCCGCTGGCGCCGCGATGGGCGATCACGATCGGGCGCGTCTTCATCGGCTTGGCTGCAGCAATCAGGGCCGGGCTTGCGGCCACCAGGGCGGAGAGGGTTCTACGGGTCAGGTTCATGACCCCAATCTAGCCACGCTATGTGACGCTTCCGTCAAGCCCCGGATTGAGACTTGATGTCAGGCCGCTGCCTTCAGGCGCTCAACAAGCAGGGGATGCAGGTCAAGATTGGCCGCGCAGATGCTGCCGGTTCCCAGGACATCGTCTTCGCCCTCGATGGTGGTGACCTTGCCGCCAGCCTCGGTGATCAGAAGGTGCCCACCTGCCACATCCCAGGGCCCGAGATCGCGCTCCCAGAACCCGTCCAGGCGACCTGCGGCCACATAGGCCAGGTCAAGGGCCGCAGCGCCGAACCGGCGCACACCGGCGACCCGCTGGCTGATCTGATGCAGTTCCTTGAGGAACTTGGCGTGCTGGCCATGTCCCAGGAAGGGAATGCCCGTGCCAATGACGGATTCATCAAGCCGCGTCCGGGCCGCGACCCGCAGGCGCTTGTCATTGACAAAGCAGCCCTTGCCCTTTTCGGCCCAGAACAGCTCGTTGGTCACCGGATTGTAGGTCACAGCCGCGACGATGGCACCTTCCCGCTGGAGGGCGATATTGATGGCAAAGTGCGGGATGGCGTGAAGGAAGTTCGTCGTCCCGTCCAGGGGGTCAACAATCCAGGTGTGGGTCTTGTCAGTGCCCTGGATCAGCCCGCGCTCCTCGCCGAGAAAGCTGTAGCCCGGCCGGGCCTTTTCCAGCGCCTCGAACAGGGTCTGCTCGGCCTTGAGGTCGGCGGCAGATACGAAGTCGGCAGCCCCCTTCTTGGAGACCTGGAGCTCATTGAGCTCGCCGAAGTCGCGATTGAGCCCACGGGCCGCCTTGCGGGCGGCGTCGGACATGACCTTGAGAAGTGCGGTTTGCGTGCTCATGAGGGCGCGGAACCTAGTGGGCGAAGGGCCCTAAGGCAAGGCGGGCAACACGACCCTCTGTGCGAGGCCCTCGGCAATGGCAAGGTTCAAGCCACGGACCGCGGCAGCAGGTCCCTGCGGATGCGCCCAGACCCCGGCCGAAACAGCCAGGAAATCGGCACCCGCTGCGGCAAGCCCTGCTGCATTGTCGACGGCTATGCCGCCAATGGCGACGCAGGGAATTTCCATGATTTCCTGCCAGATCCGCAGGACTTCCGGATCGGCGCGGGTGGGGGCGTCCTTGGTTGTGGTTGGAAAAAAGGCTCCGAAGGCCACATAGTCTGCACCGGCTTCCGCCGCTTCCATGGCGAGATGACGGCTGTCATGGCAGGTGACCCCGACCATGCGGTCCGGTCCCATCAGCCGACGGGCCTCCCTGCAGGACATGTCTGACTGACCGACATGCACCCCGTCGCAACCCAGACGGGCTGCCAGGTCAGGACGATCATTGAGGATCACCGCCACACCGTGCGCCTGGGCTACAGGGGTAAGGGCCGCCACGACGGCGGAGATGACCTCATCGGAGACATCTTTCAGCCGGATCTGCAGGGCCGCGACATCACCAGCATTGAGGGTTTCAGCCAGGACGTCTGAAAATACGGCCAGATGATCCAGCCGCGGCGGCGTGATGAGGTAGAGGCGACAATCAGGAACAGACATGGCCGCTGATTAGCCCAGCCCAGGGCGGCTGTCTCCCCTCACCCCGCTTTGACCTTGCCTAGGCGAGACCCAGGGCCCGCTTCATGGCCTTCACATTGCCACGGCAGAACTTGGTCAGCTGTTCCGTGGTCGCTTCAAGGGCTGAGGGGTCCTTGGGCGTGAACTTGACGGTGAGCTCGATCCGGCAGGCGTCCGACGCGCCTGGAACCACCGACACGGTGGAGAAATAGGCATCCATATCCGGCCGGTCGAGGGTGTAGGTGTAGTGATGCGGCCCCTCGTCGGTCATCAGCTCCTGGATTGAACGGCCGCCCGGCATGGTCAGGGTCCGCACCTTGCCCTTGGGGGTCACCTCGGTGGATTCAGCCTCGACGGCACCGGCCCATTTCCGGATCCCCGAAAAGTCTCCGATCACTGCCCAGACGGCCTCGGCGCCCAGGGCGATATCTTCGCCGTAATTCACTTCATTCATGACGTTTCCTCCTGTCAGTTTCTGATGTTTCTAGCTCTTTTTGCCCCACAGCCAGTCCAGGGGCCCCTTCTTTTTCTGGACGGCTGCATTGCAGGCATTGTCTGTCTTTGCATCGGCCTCGACGACCGGCCTTACCACGCTGGTCCAGAGGGCATAGCCCGCCGGAGTCATGTGCAGGCCATCACCAATGAAGATATCCTTCGGGCTGCCAGCCTCGAGCATGACCGGAACAACATCCACAAAACGGAGATCCTTGCGGCTCGCGCCCAGGGTGCGGATGGCGGAATTCACCTGGCCCTGAAGGGCCAGCTGCGAAAACCTCTGCTTTGAGGGTTTGATGGCAATGAAATATACGGGCAGGGCGTCGCCGAACTTGCGGGTCTTGAGATCCATGAATTTCCGGAAATCAGACAGGACCGTCTCCGGCGACTTGCCAGTCCAGAGGTCATTGTCGCCCGCATAGAAAAAGATGGCCCTCGCCTTGTAGGGTGCGACCACCCTGTCGAAATAGAGGTCGACATCAGAGACATGGGCCCCGCCGAATCCCCGATTGATGGTCGGATAGGGGGCCATGTCTTCATTCAGCGACTTCCAGAAGCGGATGGATGAAGATCCGACAAAAAGATAGGCACAGGCGGGTGGGGGCGATGCGGCATCCAGCTCTGCAAAGCGGGCGATTTCGGGCGCGAAGGGCTCGGAAACCGGGGGTGCCGGCAAAGGCACAGGGACGGAAGGGGCGGCGACCTGGGCATTGGCGACGGAGGCGGCCGTCAGCACGGCGAGCGACAGGCCAAGGATGATTTTTGGTGGCTTCATGAATCTCAGGCTCTCGGGGTGGACCCTTATCTTACGTCCTGTGGAGAGAAAGGCGAGAGCAGGTCTCGACAGGGATTGCTGGGTTCCATTAGCAATGGCCCACGCAAAGGAAACGACATGCCGCTGCAGAGCCACGACCTGGAAGCCGAAGCTGACGACCGCCAGTTGCATCGGCTGCTGTTCTTCACGGATGCCGTATTCGCGATCGTCCTTACCCTTCTTGCCTTGGAGCTGAAGGCTCCTGAGGGAGGGACCCCTGCGGAAATGGTCCGGAATCTGGCCCGCATGACCGGGGATTTCGTGGCTTTTGGCGGATCCTTCGCCCTGGTCGGAATCTGGTGGATGGCTCACATGGCCAGCCTGCGCAGGCTGGCCCGGTTCGACTGGACAGTCGCCGTTCTGAATCTCATCTTCCTGGTGACGGTCTGCCTCATACCCTTTTCGACGAGTTTGATATCCCATGGGCGATTTGCCGGGGTCCCGTGGGCGATTTACTGCTGGAACCAGATCTTCACGTCCGGGCTCATGGTCATTATGAACCTTGCTGTCGGGCGGGATGGCGGTCGCCTGTTGAGCGGGATGAGCGAGCGCGGACGGCTGCACGCGATCCTGGGGCCAGGCACTCCGGGGGTAGCCTTCACGGTAAGCTTGCTGATCATGAAATTCGCAGACCCCAAATGGGCGACTCTGGCGCTCTTGGTGATCCCCCTGGGCAATCTGGCCCCCTATTTGTTCGTCAGGCGGGAAGCTGCCGCGCAATGACCCTGCCGCCGCCTCACGCCTGGCCAGCGACCTATGTGGGGCGGCTGGAGGCCTGGTCACAGATCACCCAATTGAACGCCGAACTGCTGAGCCGCGACAGTGCCACAGCCACCCTACAGGCCTGGTGTGACCAGCATGGCGGTGGCCGGAAAATTCTCGCCCGGCCTATGCGGGGCCAGGACAGACCCGCCTCGGCCGCGGACCGGACCGCCCTCGCCGTGAGCCAGGATGAACCCCTCGTCTACCGTCGGGTCCAGCTGACCTGCGGAGACCGGATCCTGTCGGAAGCTGATAACTGGTATCGCCCGGCACTGCTGACCCCAGAGATGAACCGGGCGCTGGAAGAGACAGAAACCCCGTTCGGTCTGGTGGTGCGTCCGCTGAACTTCCGACGCAGGACCCTGACGACAAGCTATCTGTTCCGCCCTCTCCCTGTGAACTGGGAAGAAAAGCCCGCGCCGGTCGGCGTCTATCGGGGCAGGCTCGTCATGCCGAGGGATGTGCTGCAGCACAGGGCCGTGCTGCTCAACGGGCAGGGCACGCCCTTCAGCCTGGTGGTGGAAACCTATACCGACGCCATTCTGGTCAGGCGGGGGCTTTAGGCCGCTTCGAGATCCAGTCCGACAGGCCGGTCTTCAACGCCCGCTGACCCTGGGACCGCCACCGGCGTAAAGGCCTGACGGCGCGCGCGGGGCTGGCCGACTTCCAGGCCCAGCTCCTCCGGAGTCAGCATGAAGCCGCGATAGCGAAGGAACTGTCCGACTTCAGGCCGCGAGGTCAGGATGGACAGGGCCGGGGCGAAAAGCAGGGGCAGGACGATCGGCGAGAAGACCAGGGTGAGATCGGGGCGGGCCAGCAGGGCGGCAGC
>CAIYSH010000214.1 GCA_903928755.1 uncultured Alphaproteobacteria bacterium
CCCCAGGCACGATTGAGCGCTTCCACGGACTGGTAGCGGGCACTGAGCCAGGTCCTGAAACGCGCTGCGGCATTTGCCGAATAGCTGAGGGTGGTGTCGTGACAGCCGAACTCGTTGTCTGTCTGCCAGGCTACGACGGCGGGGTGGCGTCCATAACGCTCGCCCATGGCCGTAACGATCCGTGCGCATGCTCGACGGTAGGCCTCACTGGAAAAACAGTAGTGACGGCGCGATCCGAAACCCCGTTCACGTCCGTCTTCATCCACTGCCAGCATGTCGGGGTTGGCATCCACAAGCCATTTGGGCGGGGTTGCCGTCGGGGTGCCCAGAACGATCCGGAGACCGGCCCCGGCCAGGGTTTCAATGGCAAGGTCCAGCCAGGCCCAGTCATACTGACCGGGCTCGGGCTCCATCAGGGCCCAGGCAAACTCGCCAATACGCACATGGGAAATGCCAAGCGCGGCCATCCGTGCCGCGTCATCAACCCACAGATCCTGCGGCCATTGTTCCGGGTAGTAGCAGACGCCCAGCCGCATGGCAGGAACTCCAGTTCAATGGTCGACGTGATCTCGCAAAAGCAGGACTGTATCTTGCGGGTCGGGTCAGATTTAAGAAAGGCCTGAAAAGGTGCCTCCGGGCAATCCATGGAGCCAAGCTTTGACAGATGTCCGCTGTGTCGCCCGGGGCGAGGACGAACTTGGGGAAGGGCCTGCCTGGTCCTCGGCTGAAGGTCGTGTCTACTGGTTCGATATTCAGGGAAGGCGCCTGAACTGGCTTGAACCCGATGGCGGTGAGCGGGGGAGCCATGATCTGGCCGTCCGCGCCAGCGTGGCCGTCCCCTGCCTGAAGGGGGGACTGATCCTGGTCACCGAAGCCGGTCTCGGGCGGTTTGACACACGGAGCGGGACCCTGGAAATCGAGGCCTCCATGGACCTTGGAGACGGATTCAGAACCAATGACGGCAAGATCGATATTGCCGGGCGGATCTGGTGGAGCAGCATGGACGATGACGGCGGCAAGCGTCCGGGCAAGCTCTTCCGGACAGATCCCGACGGCCGGACGCAGGTGGTTCTGGAAGACATCCACATCGCCAATACGGTGTCCTGCAGTCCACAAGGCGACGCTTACTATTTCGCGGACTCCACCAAACGGACCATCTGGCGCTTTCCCCTGTCTGAAGCAGGTGACCTGGGCGAAAGGTCGGTATTCGCAACAACCCAGGACGGCCACGGAGCCCCGGACGGATCGGCCGTAGACGCAGAGGGTCATCTCTGGAACGCACAATGGGGAGCCTGGAGGATCGTCCGTTATGCCCCTGACGGAACCATCAACAGGATCATTCCCATGCCAGTCGGCCAGCCCAGCAGCTGCGCTTTTGGCGGACCTGATCTGGCGACCCTCTATGTGACTTCGGCCCGGGAAGGCCTGTCGAGGACTGACCTCGAGGCCCAACCCCTGGCCGGAAGTCTTTTCGCCATTGAGCCCGGCGTCCGGGGCCTGGCCCTGCCCGCCTTTTCAGGAAGGCTGACCCCATGAAGGCTGTCTATCCCAGTCTTGAGGGCAAGGTTGTGTTCGTCACCGGCGGCGCGACAGGCATTGGGGCGGGACTGGTTGAGGCCTTCCACAGGCAGGGCGCTACCGTAGGCTTCCTGGACCGGGACGCTGAAGCCGGAGTTACCCTCAGCACAAACCTCCAGGGCAGCTGGTTTGCCGCCTGCGACGTCACGGATGTAAGGGCCCTGACGACCACCCTGGAGGCGGCGGCGCGTGCACTCGGGCCGATTCAGGTCCTGATCAACAATGTCGCAGATGACACCCGCCACCCGGCTTCTGACACCGGACCCGACCTGTGGCGACGGCAGCTGGCCGTCAATCTCGACCCGACCTTTCTGGCCGCCCAGGCCGTGCAGGGCGGCATGAAGGCGGCGGGCGGCGGAGTCATCCTCAATCTCAGCTCGATCAACGCCTTGCTCGGACCGGCCGGCATGCCCGCCTACGTGGCGGCCAAGGGTGCAATCAACGCCCTGACCAAGGCCCTGGCCCGGGAGTGGGGCCCGGACAATATCCGGGTCAATGCCATCTCACCGGGCTGGGTCGTGACCGAACGTCAGCTGGACCTCTGGCTGACCCCGGAGGCTGAGGCGGAATGGATGAAGCAGGTCGCACTGCAGAAGCGTATCCAGCCAGAGGATGTCGCCGCGCTTGCGCTCTTCCTGGCTTCCGATGACGCGGGCATGATGACCGGCCAGAACCTGGTCCTGGACGGCGGACGCACCTGATGACACCCTCCCTTCTGGCCTGCGACTGGGGCTCGACAAACCTCCGCGCCTGGACTTTCGACCGCGATGGCCGGGAAGTGGAACGGCGGGATTTTGATCTCGGCGTCAATCGCCTGGCACCAGGTGAGGCCGGCGACAGGTTTCTCAATGAGGTTCGCCCCGCTCTGAAGGCAGAACATCTTCCAGCCCTGCTGTGTGGCAGCATCGGATCGAACATAGGCTGGAAGACGGTTCCCTATGTCGACTGCCCCGCGAGCCTTCCATCCGTCGCCGCGGGCCTCCTGTCGCCGGTCGGGAATGTCTGGATTGCGCCGGGTCTCCGCTGCGAAAGCCTGAGTCCGGCAGGAGAAGTCCTGCGGGGCGAAGAAACCCAGGCCCTGGGATGGCTCTCCGCAGACCCGGCGCGCCAGCAGGGTCGGCACCTGCTTTGCCAGCCCGGCACCCACAGCAAATGGCTTGTGATCGAGGATGGCCAGATCACACGTTTCCTCAGCGCCTTTACCGGGGAACTGTTCGCCGTGCTCAGCGCCCACAGCATCCTGCGGAGTGATGGCAAGGTTCACGACGAGGCCGTATTCGAGGACGGCCTGCATGCGGCCGCAGACGGGGATGGCCTGCTCAACCGGATCTATTCGGCCAGGTCGCGGGTCGCGGGACGGGGAGCCGACCAGGGCTCTACAGGAGCCTATCTTTCGGGCCTGCTGATCGGATCGGAAGTCGCCGCCACACCGCGCCTGCTGGGCCTTGAGGGTTTGCCCGTCACCCTGCTCGGCGCCCCGGCACTCTGTGCGCGATATGCCATTGCCCTGGCCCGTCGAGGACTTGATGCCGAAATCTTCAATGGGGACGAAGCGGTCAAGGTCGGCCTGCTCGCCCTGGCAAGGATGGGCGGCCTGATGTGACGCGATGATGCCCTGCACCGCAGACGCCCGTGAAAAAGTCGGGGATCTCCGCTATCTGTCAGCCTGCTGATCAAATGATCTTCTGTGGCTGCGGGCAAGCTTTTCGAGGCCTCCCGTGATGAGTTGAACGCACATCGCCGTTCCGTCTTCGACCGATACCATCCCGGCAGCAACCTGCCGCCCCATGGCTCCGGTCAGGTTCATGAGGGTGTCTACTGCCGTGATCGCAGTGACAGGATCGAGGCCGTATTCGTGGCGAACCGCCCTTACGAAATACCGGATGGTCCGGTCCCGCTCCTCACGGAGGGAGGCCTGCATGAGGCGGGCGACCGAGGGATCATCGAGAAGGGGCAGGATGACCGCGCTACGCTCATGGGTCTGTTCCAGATAGAGCCGCGTCGTCCCTTCGATCAGGGCTTCAAGGGTTTCGGCCGCCAGGGCTTCAGCCATGCCGCGATCCCGCAGCTGGTCCTGCTCCCGTTTCAGCAGGGCAGCCAGGAGGGCGTCACGGCTCGGAAAATAGTTATAGACCAGCCCCTTGCTGATCCCGACATCACGGGCCAGCCGTTCCATGGTCACCGCGGCCAGGCCTTCGCGCTGGATCAGGTCAGCAGTCTGCTCCAGAATCTGGTTCGCCCGTGCCTCGGGACTGAGGCGTGTGCGCTTCTGCTCGACATCTACGATCATGACCAGAGGGGAGAAGACCCTTTGAGAAGTCGGGTCAAGAGGAGCAGGCGCGCGACTGGTGCCCCCCCTGAAGCCGGACGGATGAAACTCTCGAACCAGGCAGCCTCGGTCTTGGGGGATTCGGACAGAGCCAGGACCTTTCCGTCGGCAAGATAGTCATAATCGACAAAGACCGGCCCGTTCAGGAACTGCAGCTCAATGGCCCCGAACATGCCGACATAGGGCCCGTCTACCGTGAACATGGGCAGTTCAACGGCGCGCAGGGCATCAATGGCGGCAGAGGGTGCGGCGACCA
>CAIYSH010000215.1 GCA_903928755.1 uncultured Alphaproteobacteria bacterium
ACACGGATCAGGCTGTTCAGGGACAGGGGGCCACTGGCCCGGGACTTGATGTCCGGCTCCGTGAAACCGAAGGTATGGGGAACGCTGACCCAGTGGGTAGGTGCAGACCCGACAGCCGTCAGGGACGACCGGGCGACATGGCCCACATAACCATCCCGTCGCGACTGTCCCAGGAGAAAGTCGCCGCAGTCCTGCAGGACATCGAACGCCTCGCCGAACAGGAGCTGGGTCTGTTGCTCGGCCAGGGGATCGGGCCGGTCCAGAAGTGCCGCGTGGGGAATGCAGGCCTGCATGGGTCGGGTGTCGGCATAGATATCTGCCGGGACACAACCTTCCAGGGCACGGGCGGCGAGCCCCGCCCGCATCAGGGTTACACGCCGATCAGGTGTCATGAAAAACGCTTGCGCAGCAGCCGGAAGAGCCCGCGAATGGCCTGAGCCTCGGCACCGGAAGTCCAGCCGGGCCGATTGCGGGGGTTCCAGGCGAAGATATCGAAGTGGGCCCAGGCCGTGGTCGGGGCAAACCTCTGAAGGAAAAGGGCCGCCGTCACCGAGCCCGCCTGCGCCCAGGCATCAGGGTCGTTCTTGATGTCGGCAATGTCGGATTCGAGCGAGGCCACATAACCCTTCCAGAGGGGCAGGCGCCAGACCGGGTCATGGGCCTCAGCCGCGCAGGCGGTGATCTCGGCGGCCAGAGCCTCATCGTCGGTGAAGAAGGGGGGCAGTTGTGGGCCAAGGGCAATGCGGGCAGCCCCGGTCAGGGTCGCCATGTCCAGGGTCAGGACCGGATTGAGTTCCGAGGCCCGGGTCAGGGCATCGGCCAGGATCAGCCGCCCCTCGGCATCGGTATTGCCAACCTCGATGGTCAGACCCTTGCGGGAATTGAGCACATCCCCCGGCCGCATGGCGTCCCCGGAAATCGCGTTCTCCACCGCCGGAACAAGGAGGCTGAGCCGGACAGGCAGGTTTGCCGCCATCACCATCCGGCCAAGGGCCAGAACGTGGGCCGCGCCGCCCATATCCTTCTTCATCTGTCGCATGCCGGCCGAGGGCTTGATGTCCAGCCCCCCGGTATCAAAGGTCACCCCCTTGCCCACCAGGACCACCACGGGGTGGTCAGCAGACCCCCAGGTGATCTCGATCATGCGCGGGGCCCTGTCCGGGGCTGCCGCACGGCCCACGGCATGGACGGCGGGATAGTTCGCAGCGAGCAGGTCATCGCCGACCATCACCGAGATGTCCGCACCGAATTCGGCGGCGATCTCCCGGGCCGTGGTTTCGATCTGCAGGGGACCCAGATGACTGGCCGGGGTATTGATCATGTCCCTGGCCAGGGCACAGGCCCTGATGATGCTGACGGCCGCCGTGACGTCAGCGGACGGCACCACGAGGCGTGGACGGGCAACCGAACCACTCTTGAAGCGATCAAACCTGTAGCCCCCCAGGCCAAAGGCCAGGACGATGTCGTCGGGATCCAGGCTCGCGGGGAAGGTCTTGAGTTCGTAGTCACCGGCAGGAAGCTTTGCCGCCAGCGCGCGAAAAACCGTGGGATCAGTCCCGTCGCCCAGGCCGAACAGTATGCGCTCGACGGCACCTGACGGGCCCGGGGAGGCCAGAACCTGACTGGCCCGGGCCTTGAACTCATTCAGGGCCACAAAGCCTCGCAGGAAATCGGGGGCCGATGCCAGATACGCCTCAAGATCCGTTTCGGTGATCCCGTAGACCGGCACTGTGGTCTGGTCGGTTATATTGAGGATCAGATCGCCCATGGCGGCTCCCGGTTATGCTTAACGATTCCTTTAAGGCCTTGGGATGACCATGTCGCATCATCCGGAGCCACGAGTCAGACCATGTGTCGCATGTCGACCATCACCGCAACCGCACTTTCGCTCAGCCTGGCGATCGCCGGCACGGCCCTGGCCAAACCGGCTACGCCGACCGGTGGGACGACGGCAGCCAAACCGGATGTCATCGTCGTGCCCAAGATGAAACCCGCCGGCACCCTGCCCCCGGAGACAGCGCAAAAGGCCAGTGCGCAGGACCGCGAAATGGCGCAGAGACTGGACCCGCTGGCCCGGGCCGCCTTCTGGGCCAAGGAGATCCAGATTGACGGCCGGGACGCCCAGGCCGGGATCGGAATGTCCCAGGCCCTGCGGACCCTCGGAAATTACGACGACGCCCTGGAAGCTGCCCAGCGGGTTCTTGTGGTGGATCCCGGAAATGTTGAAGCCTTGCTTGAGGTCGCACGGGCACAAATCAGTCGCGGACAGGGCTTCTATGGTATCGAAGCTGCCCGGCAGGCGCAGGCGCTCGCGCCAAGGGACTGGCGGCCGGCCACCCTCCTGGGCGTTGCCTATGAGCAAGCCAGCCGGGCGGAAGAAGCAGAAGCAGCCCACAAGCTGGCCATCACCCTGGCCCCGGGCAATCCCGTCGTGCTGACGAATTATGCCCTGTTCCTGGCGGGCCACGGAAAGCTGGACAGGGCAGAGGCGCTGCTGCGTGAAGCCGTGTCAAAGCCGGGTGCTGACACGATCGTGCGACAAAATCTGGCGCTGATCCTTGGGCTGGGTGGTCGCCTTGATGAGGCGGAGCGTATCGCCCGTCAGGACCTGCCCCCGGAGATTGTCGAAAGCAATATGGCCTATCTGCGCAATGCCTCGGCGTCCGGTGATGTGCGATCCTGGGATAGCGTGCGACAGGGTCAGTAGGACTCCGGCCTGGTGGCACCCTCCCCCCAGACACCCCCTGCAGAGATCGAGGTCGACACCGACCTCGTGCATCAACTTATCCGTCGGCAGCATCCGGATCTCGTCCACCTGCCTGTCGCATTCGAAGCCTCCGGCTGGGACAACATCACCTTCCGTCTGGGCGGTGATCTTGCCGTCCGCCTGCCCCGGCGCGAAATCGGTGCCCGGTTGATAGGGTCAGAGCAGGTCTGGTTGCCGATCCTGGCAGATCGACTGCCCTTGCAGACCCCTGCCCCCTTGCGTCTGGGGGTACCGGGGGCCCGATACCCCTGGAGATGGAGCATTGTTCCCTGGATTGAAGGCCGCACGGCCGACCTGGATCAACCCGATTCCAGCCAAGGCCTCGTCCTGGCGGATTTTTTCAGGGCGCTTCATCAGCCTGCGCCACCCGAAGCCCCCCGCAATCCCTTCCGTGGAGTCGCCCTGTCAACACGGCAGGAGATGTTCCACACCCAGCTGGATTTCCTGAAGACCAGGACTGACCTGATGGACGACCGGGCCCTGGCCATCTGGGATGCCGGGGTTGCAGCCCCCCAGGACCTTTCGGGTCTTTGGATTCACGGAGACCCTCATCCACGGAATGTCCTGGTCGCGGCAGGCAGACTTAAGGCCTTCATCGACTGGGGTGATATGGCCCAGGGTGATCCAGCCTCAGATCTGGCCGCGATCTGGATGTTGCTGGACTCGCCCCTCGCCCGCCAGCAGGCCATGGAGGCCTATGGCGCCTCTGATGCGACCTGGGCCCGGGCGCGGGGCTGGGCGATGTATTATGTCGCGGTCCTGCTCGCAACCGGCCTGACCGATGATCCCGCCATGAAGGTGATCGCTGTAAGGACCCTGAACAGGCTGCTGGGGTGAGCCAGCGGGTCACTACTTGTTTTGGGAAGCAGCAGCATTTTTCTTCATGAGGTCCTGGACCGATATGATCGCAGGTCCAAGGATCACCATGAAGAGCACCGGCAGGAAGAATACGATCATCGGGACGGTAAGCTGGGCAGGCAGCTGTGCAGCCTTCTTCTCTGCGGCAGACATCCGCATTTCGCGATTTTCCTTGGACATGACCCGCAGGGCAGCCCCGAGGGGGGTCCCGTATTTCTCCGCCTGGATCATGGCCATGGTGACGGACCGGATTCCTGGATGATTTGTCCGACGGGCCAGCCCCTCATAGGCCGTGCGACGTTCAGGCAGATAGGACAATTCTGCGGACAGAAGTGCCATTTCCTCAGCCAGTTCGATGGATGCCGTCCCGATTTCCTGCCCGACCTTTGCAATGGCCGCCTCGACCGACATGCCGCTTTCCACGCAGATCAGCAGGAGATCCAGACAATCGGGAAAGGCCTGGACAATCGAAGCCCGACGCTTGCCTGCGGCATTGCCAATATAGAGGTTGGGCGCGTAG
>CAIYSH010000216.1 GCA_903928755.1 uncultured Alphaproteobacteria bacterium
AACCTCCCCTGAAGCCTCAGACGCAGAAGAGCGGAACAACCGTTCAGGTTCAGCAGCGGACGCGGCGACCCAGGCCCTGCAGGAAGCAAAGTCAAAGCAGGAGGAAGCGGCCTTCGCCTCTGCCGCAGAGTCGATCCGCCAGGCCCTCCAGGACATGCCGGAACTTGCGGAGCTCTCGAAGAACATCATTGTCGATCAGACCCCCGAAGGGCTCCGTATTCAACTGGTCGACCAGGAAGGACGGTCCCTTTTCGCGCAGGGCAGTGCAGCCCCAAATGACCGCGCGAAGGTGCTGCTGCGGGCGCTCTCGAAAATCATCAATACTCTGCCGAACCGCATTTCGATATCCGGCCATACGGCTGTAAGTCTTGATGGCACTACGGCCGACTCTGACTGGAGTCTGTCGTCTGCTCGGGCTGACTCGTCCAGGAAGATCCTGCAGGGCGCAGGTGTGGCAAAGGATCGGGTCTATCAGGTCTCCGGCAAGGCCAACTCAGAGCCGCTTTACATCGATGATCCGACCCTGCCGGGTAACAGACGCATCGCCATCGTCCTTCTCCGTGAAGCCCCCGTGCTGCCACCCGACGGTGGGATGTAATTGGGGAACACGCTTCCTGACTTGCAAGAATGGTCGGCATGGCCCCTAATTGCGACCTCATTGCCCTAGGTCCCTACGAAGTCTGTGACGCAACATTTTCCGACACGACAACTCAGGTTTTTCCTGACGGCACCGTCTCCCTGCCCCTATCTGCCCAACCGCCTTGAACGCAAGGTGTTTGCACACCTGCCGCTTTCAGATGGCGCTGCGGTCAATGACAGCCTCACCCGGGTAGGCTTCCGGCGATCCCAGAACATTGCCTACCGACCAGCCTGCGAAACCTGTTCCGCCTGCGTCTCGGCCCGAATACCAGCCAACGACTACCGGTTCTCCCGGTCGGAGCGGAAAGTCCTGTCCCGGAATGCCGACCTGACGAAGACCCTGGTGCAGGCCGAGGCCACCCTGGAGCAGTTCGATCTGCTTCGCCGCTATCTCGCCGCACGTCACCCCGATGGCGGCATGGCCGAGATGGGCTGGCAGGACTTCATGGCCATGGTCGAAGACAGTGCAGTCCGGACCCATCTGATTGAATACCGAGAGCCCTCCGCAGAGGGCGAGCCCGGAAACCTGGTGGCCTGCGCCCTTGTCGACCTGATGTCCGATGGTCTGAGCCTGGTCTATTCTTTTTATGAGCCGACACTGCCGAAACGGAGCCTGGGCTCCCTGATCATCCTCGACCATCTGAACCAGGCCCAGGTCACGCAGCTTCCATTCGTCTATCTGGGCTACTGGGTTCGGGGCTCGGACAAGATGAACTACAAGGTGCGCTTCTCACCCATCGAACTGCTCCGTCCCCAAGGCTGGACCCTTATGGCTGCGCGCGATCTTGAAGATGCGGAACCCTCAATTCATTCACAGGAATGGCCATCAATATCCCCATGACACCCTTGGCAGACGTCGACCCCCAGGCGGCATGAGCGTAAGGTTGGGGTGTGCCTTCCGATCTGAAATCACCGCAGCAGATGCGACTGAATTTTCCGCGTAGCCCCGGTTACCTCACTACTGAATTCTCCATCGGGGAGTCCAACCGCGAAGCCGTAAAGCGGATAGAAGCCTGGCAAAGCTGGCACAATGGCAGCCTGGCACTGATCGGGCCCGAAGCTGCAGGCAAGACGCACCTCGCCCGGATCTGGGCGGAATTGACCGGCGCACTCATCTGCTCCAGCGATCTTGCTGATGCGTCTTTGGCACCGGAAGGCCCCCTGGTTCTGGAAGATGTCGACCGTGGTTCACATCCCGAGCTTATGTTCCACCTGTTGAACCGCGCCGCCCAGAACGGCACCCCGATCCTGCTGACAGGCAGGACCCTGCCAGTGTCATGGCCGGCAGTCTTGCCTGACCTCAGATCCCGACTCAACGCGCTGCAGTTTGTGGTGCTTGCTCCGCCAGATGATGGCGTCCTTACGGAAATTCTCCGGACATTTTTCAAGAGCCGGAACATTCGCCCGTCAGAAGACATCTATCCCTACCTTGTCGCGCGGATGGAAAGATCCGTGGCTGCGGCCCGGGATCTGGTGGACCGCCTGGACGAAGCTGCTGATGGTTTGGGAAGGGCCGTTTCAAAAGCCCTCGCCCGGGAAGTTCTCGGGGATGATACCGAAAATCTTGACCTTTTTGAGGGATGACACCGTGATGTCATGGGGCCGCACCATAGAGTA
>CAIYSH010000217.1 GCA_903928755.1 uncultured Alphaproteobacteria bacterium
AGTACTCCGTAGATCAGGATCCCAAGCGGGGGCTTGATCAGAAGGGTCGCCGTTGTGTCCAAATCGGGCAATCGGGAGAGCGCAAAAGCCATGATGGCCGATATTCCGGCAATTGCCGCAAGATCGGAAATGGGCAGGGGCAGGGGCGTTGCCCTGAACCCCAGGAGCCAGCATGCCGGAATGCCTATGGCAAAGCTCAGGGTATAGGCCAGAGCCGCACCTTGCAGTCCCATGCCCGGGATCAGCAAAAGATTGAGCGCAACATTGGCTATTGCCGGCACGCTCATGGCCAGAATGAGAAGGTATGTCTTCCTGGCCAAAGAGAAGGGCACCAGGAAGTAATATGTGTTCAGGCCTGCCAGCAAGGCTCCCAGAGCGATCAAGGGTGTAACGGAGAGCGCCTTGGTCCTGAGGGCTTCACCGATGAGCAGCTGGGTCAATTCCGGGGCAAGGCTGATGAGTCCTGCGACGGCTGGAAATGTCACCAGCGCCATCAGCAGGACCTGCTGTCGGGCTTCGATTTTCAGCGCGGGCTCGCCGCGGGTTTCAAGGACATTGATCATGGCGGGCACACTGGCGGCTCCGAACCAGATGAACAGGACATCCAGGAGGCGCGAGGCGAGGGAAAATCCGGCCTGATAGGCCCCGACATCGCCTTCGGTCATGAAGTGGGCAATCAGGAATCGGTCGAGGGTATAGAGCCCGAGCGACAGGGTGAGGCTGAGGGTGATCGGGAGCCCGTAGCGCCCATAGCTGAGAGCCTTGATCCGG
Organism: uncultured Alphaproteobacteria bacterium; assembly: GCA_903928755.1. Lineage (GTDB taxonomy): Bacteria > Pseudomonadota > Alphaproteobacteria > Caulobacterales > Caulobacteraceae > Phenylobacterium. Next base: position 772 of record CAIYSH010000217.1, read on the forward strand.
GACCATCGCCCACTCAGGGCACGGCCCAGGTCCTCCCGTAGAAAGAACGGCAACAGGCATGCGGCCATGACCCCGGTGCCAATCAGCGGGGCCTCACCTTTCAACCCAAGTTTGACCAGCAGTACACCGAGGCCGAATCCTCCGGCGGTCTGCAACATGTCCATGCTGGCGGCGGCCTGAACGCGGCCCTCCGAGCGACGCTGTTCCTGGGCCATTTTGAGCATTGACCTGATTATGACACCTGCGAGACCTGCCCCCACCGCTATCTTGAGGGATTGCCCCTCCGGGGTTGTGGTCGGCCAAAAGTGGAGACCAAGGGCGCAGACCCCCAGAAAAATCAAGGCCATGGCAGTGTGCAGCCGATAGAGGGTGCCATACAATTCCGGAGCGCGGGCGTCGTTTCCGCTTTCAGCTGGATAGAAGCGTGCCATGGCGGCTTCGATCCAGCAGAAGGCTATCGTATGGGCGAGGCTGCACACACCGAGCGCCAGGGCATAGCGGCCGTAGTCCTCGGGTGACAACAGCCGGGTGAAAATCGTCAGGGTCAGTAAACCGACCATGCCCTGGACCAGGCTGGCCGGCAGATATCCCTTCAGACCCCTCAGAAACACTCCGGGATATCCTAACGGATGGCTTTGGTGTCGCCGACCAGGACCGGGATCGTGAGGAGCATGATCCAGAGATCCAGCCAGAGCGATTGTCTGCGGATATACTCAACGTCCAGGGCGACGCGACGCTCTACGTCTTCTCTGGTATTCAGCGGCCCCCGGGAGCCATTGATCGCGGCCCAACCGGTCATGCCAGGTTTAATGCGATGCCGATGAGCATACTCAGAGACGAGTTGCGCACTTTCCACATCCCCTGTCCGCATGCCGATGGCATGTGGTCGCGGCCCGACAAGGGACATCTGTCCCGCCAGAACGTTGAAAATCTGGGGTAACTCATCGATGGACATCATGCGGATGAAGCGACCGACCCTGGTGACGCGGTGGTCTCCGGGCTGGACCTGCTGTCTCGCACTGGCGTCCGAAAATTCCGTCCGCATGGACCGGAACTTCCAGACCATGATTTCTTCATTGTTGAAGCCGTGGCGACGCTGGCGGAAGAAGATGGGCCCAGGGCTGTCGAGCTTGATTGCTACCATCGTGACCAGCATGATGGGCAAAGCCAGGAGCAGGGCAAGCAGACCAAGAACAACGTCCTGCAGGCGTTTGACCATGGTCCTCAAACCGTTCGCCGTGGGGGCGGTAATGTCGGCCAGGGGTAATTCGGAGATGGTGGCCGCTGATCGTCCCGAGCGCGGGTCATCATCCTCGTCGAGGATCAGGACAATTTCATGGGGAAGAACGCGAAGGGTTTCGATGAGCTGACTCACC
>CAIYSH010000218.1 GCA_903928755.1 uncultured Alphaproteobacteria bacterium
ATCGACTTTGCGGTGGAAAATGGTGGATGCGACAGGGATTGAACCTGTGACCCCCTCGGTGTGAACGAGGTGCTCTCCCGCTGAGCTACGCATCCGCTTGGGAAGGGATGGGCCTATAGCCCGGGCTTGGGTTCGGGGCAAGGGGCGAGGAGGGCGATGCAGGCCGCGATCAACTGGTCATAGTGATCGATCAGGTGGTCTGGCTTCAGGTCCACTGCGGGAATTTCCGTATAGCCGAAACTCACCAGGATCAGGTGTGCCCCGGCGGCGCGCGCGGCACCGGCGTCGGTGGCGGCGTCACCGACCATGACGGCCCGGTCAATCTGGCCTCCCGCGGTCTCGACCGCTTTGATCAGGTGGCGGGGGTCGGGCTTGGGCGCGGGGGCGAGGTCTGCGCCGATGACGCTGTCGAAGAAGGGGGTGAGGCCCAGGGCGTCCAGGATCGGCACGGACAGACCGGTGAGCTTGTTGGTGCAGACTGACAGGCGGGCCCCGGCGGCCTTGAGCCCGGTCAGGGCCTGGATAACTCCCGGATAGGGCCGGGACAGGTCTGAGCTGCGGCCGCGATAATGGGCGATGAACCGGGCAGTGAGGGTATCAAGGCGGGCCTCTTCCACGGCCTGGCCCTGGGCATGGAGGCCTTTTTCCAGCAGTCGCCGTGCCCCGTGGCCGATGAAGGGCCGGGCAGAATCAAAGGCCAGGGGGGCGATGCCGTCTTCCTGCAGAATGTGGTTGAGGGTTCCGATCAGGTCTGGCGCGGTGTCCACCAGGGTGCCGTCAAGGTCGAAGGCGATGGTCGCCCCTCTGAGTATCTCTAAGCCGGCCATCAATTCTTCCTCACGCCACCATCGAAACGCCACGCCCTTTCGGCTAAACCGGGGACGGTTGCAACCTCGCCGACGATTCCAGGACAGAGACCCCATGGCCAAACGCGCCGCCGTTATCCTCGCCGCCGGGCAGGGCACGCGCATGAAATCCAGCCTGCCGAAAATGCTGCACAAGGTCGGTGGCCGAACCCTGGTTGACCGGGCCATTGATGTGGCCGAGGGGCTGGGTTGCGAACGGATCGTCGTCGTCGTTGGTGCCCACAGCCCCGAAGTCGGTGATCATGTGGTCAAACGCCTGGGTCCCAAGGCTGTGGTGATCCAGGATCCCCCTCTGGGGACAGGCCACGCAGTGCTGGCGGCCCGCGAAGCCCTGGCGGATTTCGACGGCGATGTGGTCTTCGGCAATGGTGACCACCCCCTGATGAATGCAGACACGCTGCAGCGATTGTTCGCCGCTGCGCAGGCAGGCGCTGACATTGGCATTCTAGGTTTCGAACCTGAAAATCCCTCGGACTTTCCGTTCATTGAGTCCTGGGGCCGCCTGATTATCGATCACGTTGGAAATCTCGATCGGATTGTCGAAGCCAAGGATTGTTCGCCAGTGGAGTTAAGGGTGCCGGGGCGCAATCTCGGCTTCTATGTCGCGCCGTCCCGGCTCCTGTTCAACCTCCTGGCCCAGGTGCGAAATGACAATGCCAAGGGCGAATACTACGTCACAGACATTGTTGCCCTGGCGCGGTCTGCGGGCCTGACTGTCCGGGCGGTGGCCTGCTCAGACGGCGCTGTGGCCACTGGTGTCAATTCCCAGGTCGATCTGGCAGCCGCAGAGGCGGCGTTTCAGAACATCAGACGTTTGTCGGCCATGGAGTCTGGGGTGCAAATGCCAGCCCCAGATACCGTCTATTTCTCGTGGGACACTGAGATTGCACCGGGCACGACCATCGAACAGTTCGTGGTCTTCGCCCCCGGCGTGAAGGTCGAAACCGGGGCGGTAATCCGCGCCTTCAGTCACCTAGAGGGTGCCACTGTAGGTTCGGGCGCTCTGATCGGTCCTTATGCACGGCTTCGGCCCGGCGCAGAGATTGGTCCAGACGCCCACATCGGCAATTTTGTTGAGGTCAAGAAGGTCAAGGTCGGGGCGGGTGCCAAGGCCAATCATCTGGCCTATCTGGGCGACGGGACGGTGGGGGCCAAGGCCAATCTCGGGGCCGGAACCATCTTCTGCAATTACGATGGCTTCGATAAATGGGAGACCCACATCGGGGAGGGGGCATTCATCGGCTCCAACACCGCCATTGTCGCCCCACGGACCATTGGCAAGGGTGCCATGACCGGCTCGGGCTCGGTGATCACGGTGGACGTGCCGGACGATGCCCTGGCCCTGGAGCGGAATGGCCAGGTGAACAAGCCGGGCTGGGCCGTCGCCTTCCGCGCCCGCAAACTTGCAGAACGGAAACCCGGATGACCCCAGACGATCAGAAACGCGCCGCCGGCGAGGCCGCCGCCGCCCTTGTGGAAGCCGGCATGGTGGTTGGTCTGGGAACCGGCTCGACGGCGGCCTGGTTCGTCAAGGCCCTGGCGGCGCGGAAGCTGGACATTGTCGGCGTGCCGACCTCCCGGGCCACGGCCGAGCTGGCGGAAGGCCTCGGCATCCGGGTGGTGGAGCTGGGCCAGACCAGAACCATCGACCTGACCGTCGATGGGGCTGATGAGATCGGACCGGCGCTTTCCCTCATCAAGGGGGGCGGCGCAGCCCTGCTGCGGGAAAAGCTGGTCTGGGAAGCGTCGCGTCGCTGCATCGTCATTGCCGACTCTGCCAAGCGGGTGCCGGTGCTGGGCAGGTTCGCCCTGCCGATCGAAGTGGTCGCCTATGGTCATCAGATCACCATGGCCCGGATCTGTGATGCCCTGTCGGAATGCGAGATCGGCATTGCGCCGCGCCTGCGGGTCAAGGACGATGCACCGGTCCTGACCGATGGCGGTAATGTCATTTATGATGCCGCCTGTGGAGCCATCCCCGAGCCTGCCGCCCTGGCCGACGCCCTCAAGGCCGTGACGGGCGTGGTGGACCATGGGCTCTTCCTTGATCTTGCCGATCTGGCCCTGATCGGCACCGTGAAGGGCGTGATCGAGGTGGAACCTTGAGGGCTGATCTGTTCAGCGGCGGATTGACGGCCTAACTAGTCAGGCTGACCTTTGCGTTTCAGGAGCGCCCGATGGCGGACTATGACTACGACCTCTTTGTGATCGGTGCCGGTTCGGGTGGCGTGCGGGCAGCCCGACTTGCCGCCATGTCGGGTGCCAGGGTCGCCGTCGCGGAGGAATACATGGCTGGCGGCACCTGTGTGGTCCGTGGCTGCGTGCCCAAGAAGTTCATGGTCTATGCCTCGGAATTCGCCCACTACGCCCATGTCTCCCACGGCTATGGCTGGTCGGATGGTCAGGCGAAGTTCGACTGGGCCCGCTTCCTGGAGGCCAAGG
>CAIYSH010000219.1 GCA_903928755.1 uncultured Alphaproteobacteria bacterium
AAAACTGCGTCAGTTCTTCCTGACCTACGCCCAGGGGGAAGGTCCGGAGGCTGACCGCCAGCGGGCCCTGTTGTCCAAGATTTCCATTGGCGGCTTCAAGCCGGCGGACGACAGCCATCTGCTGCCGGTCCGCGAGATGGAAGCCTCGGAAAACCTGCAGGAGGCTGTCCGCTCGAAGGACGCTGCCAAAACCGCCGCGGCCCAGAAGGCCCTGGATGGCGTCAAGGCAGAACAGGCTGCTCTTCAGGCCAGGACCGGCCAGGCCCCGGACGCCCAGTAAGCCATCATGCCCTCCGCAGCTGAACCCCTGGCCCTGTCTCCACCCCGACGTCCGGTCGGCCAGCAGATCTTCGATATGGGCCTGTGGGGCGGCATCATCATCCTGCTGATTGTCGCATTCGGCCCTGCAGAGATAAACAAGTTCCCTCTGCTGCTTTCGAAATCCGAGAACATGCGGCAATTCGGATCAGGCTTCCTGCACCCCGATTTTTCCGACTGGAAGGATCTGGTCGGCAAGATGTGGCTGACCATCCAGATGGCGCTTTGGGGCACGACCCTGGCCATCATCATTGCGGTTCCCATGGGACTGCTGGGGGCCCGGAATGTCGCGCCGCCAATCATCCAGCTTCCAGTCCGCCGGCTGATGGACCTGGTCCGCTCCGTACCCGACCTGGTCATCGGCACGGCCTTCCTGGTCGCCGTTGGTCTGGGGCCGTTCGCAGGGGTGCTCGCCCTTTCGATCAACACCGGCGGGGTCCTGGCCAAGCTCTTTGCAGAAGCGGTGGAATCCATTGACCGGGGCCCGGTCGAGGGCGTCCGCGCCACGGGGGCCGCCAAGCTTCAGGAAATCGTCTGGGGCGTCATCCCCCAGGTGGCCCCGCTCTGGACCTCCTATGCCCTCTACCGGTTTGAATCCAACAGCCGCAGCGCCACAGTGCTCGGACTGATCGGTGCCGGGGGTATCGGTCAGATCCTGTTCGACAGCATGAACAGCTTCAATTACCAACTGACGGCGGCCATCTCGATTGTCATTGTTGTGGCTGTGACCGGCATTGACCTGTTGAGCCAAACCATCCGTTCCCGGTTGCTCTAGGGTCAGGCCGCAGGAGGCTGATCGTCACAATTCTGCAAGATTACCGTCATGCAGACTGGATAAATTCGGACATGGCCGGACAGTTACAGTGCAGAAGGCCGGAACCCAACCCGCCGGGTCCGCCAAGATTTTTGGAGAGTGTTTCTTGTCAATTCGCCGTCTGAAGCTTCTGTCAGTATGTGCCCTTGCGGTGGCGGTCAGCGCCGTGAGCGCGCCCGCCTTTGCGGCGCGGGACTATGTCTGGGCAGCAGGATCCTCCACTGTATTTCCCTTCTCGACCAGGGTTGCCGAGAACTTTGCCAAAAAGACCGGCTCGAAAACCCCCAAGGTTGAAAGCCTGGGCACTGGCGGTGGGATCAAACTGTTCTGCGCAGGTTCCGGCGAGGGTTTCCCCGACATTGCAAATGCCTCGAGGCCGATGAAGAAATCCGAGTTCGCAGCCTGCGCTGCGAAGGGCGTGAAGGATATCGTCCAGATCAAGATCGGCTTTGACGGAATCATCATTGCGGTCAGCAAGGGGGGTGCAGACTATCCCCTGAAGACCGAAACCCTCTATCTTGGGCTTTCAAGCCAGATCCTGCGAAATGGCAAGTTTGTTCCAAACCCCTACACCTCCTGGAAGGATATCGGTGCCGGTCTGCCTGCCAGCAAGATCCTGGTCTATGGCCCACCGCCGTCTTCAGGAACGCGGGATGCTTTCATTGAACTGGGGATCGAGGCCGGGGCCAGGAAGTTTCCAGCCCTTGAGGCCATGCGCGCCTCCAACGAAAACAAGTTCAAGCAACTTGTAGATCCGCTGCGCAGGGACGGCTGGGTTGATGCCGGCGAAAATGACAATGCCATCGTCCAGACCCTGACCAAGACGCCCGGGGCCCTCGGTGTGTTCGGCTACTCCTTCCTCGAAGAGAACATGGACAAGGTGAAAGGGGCGTCGGTGAACGGCATCAAGCCTTCACTTGGAACGATTTCAGATGGCTCCTATCCGCTGTCCCGCAGTCTCTATATCTACGTGAAGAAGGCCAATATCGGCGTCACCCCTGGCCTGCGCGAGTTCGTGAAGGAATTCGTTTCGGACGCGGCCAGTGGACGTGGCGGATATCTGCAGAGCCGGGGCCTGATCCCCCTGCCGGCCGCCATGCATGCCGCGCAGAAGGTGGCCGCTGACAAGCTGCAGGCCATGCCCCGTCCGACCAGCTGAATTTGGCTGACACCGGTAAGGCTATTTCCTGACTTCGCCGCGGCGACCCCGGTCTCCGCGGCGTTTTCATGTACGGGTGTCTACGGATCAGGCCGCTTCAGGGCGCCGACGGCGGACCCGGGCCAATCGCCGCAGTTTGCGCCAGAACCGTGTCTTCTGGGGCTCTGGATAGGGTTGCAGGTTACGGACGAAGTCCTCTGCGCACGCCCGCCAGGAAAAGCCCTCTGCAAATTTTCGGACCACATCCCGATCAAGCTTGAGGGATTCGAGGCAGGCCTCCCTGAGGCCTTCCGTTGCCGTCGCCGCAAGCACGCCAGCACCCGACCCTGGAATGATGTCGATCGGCCCGGGCGCCGGATAGGCTGCCACTGGTGCCCCCGTGGCCATGGCTTCCAGTATGACAAGACCAAAGGTGTCCGTCAGGGACGGAAAGACAAATACGTCGGCGCAGGAAAAGTGTGCTGCAAGCTCGCTGCCGAACCTGGCACCGGTGAAGACGGCGTCCGGATATTTCTTTTCCAGCTCTTCCTTCTGTGGTCCGTCACCCACCACGACCTTGGTTCCGGGCAGGTCGAGGCTGAGGAAGGCCTCGATATTCTTCTCCACAGCCACCCGACCGACCGAGAGGAAAATCGGCCGTTTGAGGTTGGCATAGACGTCAGGTTCATCATCGCGCCTGGGGTGGAACTGGATCGTATCAACCCCGCGGGACCAGGGGGTAATATTGTGAAAGCCGTGCTGCTCAAGTTCGTCGCGCATGGTTGGGGTCGCCACCATCAGGCGGCCTGATGGTTTGTGGAACCAGCGCATATAGGCGTAGCCCGCTGCGAGGGGCAGGGGCAGCCGGGCCGAGACATATTCCGGAAAACGGGTGTGATAGCTGGTGGTAAACGGCAGCTTCCATTCGACGCAGATCCGCCGGGCCGCCAGGCCGATCGGACCCTCTGTCGCAATGTGGATGGCCTCTGGCTCAAAGGACTTGAAGCGTTCCTGGACCGGCTCATAGGCCCCTACGGCGACCTTGATTTCGGCATAGGTCGGCAAGGGGAAGGTCTTGAACTGGTCTGGACTGATGACCTCGACCGTATGACCCATCTCGCGCATTTCGGCGATCACCCGGGTCAGGGTCCGCACCACGCCATTGACCTGCGGCTCCCAGGCGTCGGTGGCCACAAGGATCCGCATGGGACGCAAGCCATCAATCTGGGTGCGCACGGCTTCACGGACACGGGTCTTGCTGGGACGGTGCGGGGCCAGGGCCTCGGTCTGCAGCCAGGACCAGAAGGCCCCCATCAGGGCCTCCCGTGTCGGGAAATGACGATAGACCGTGCGTTCGCCGACGCCGGCTTCACTGGCGATTTCCGAATAGGTTACGTCCTCGACCGCGCCATCCTCCATCTTGCGACCTACGGCGCGCAGGATCTGGCTGCGGGTCTCGGCCTTCTGGCGGTCACGCAGACCGGACACGTATTTCGAGGCGGGTTCTTTCATGGCAGTGAGGCTGTCGCTAATTTCCGGGGGCTGTCAAGGCTCAGGCGGCGAGAGTCTCGGGGTCGGCGATTTCGAGGCCGACGGAGCCAACCCTGGCAGACCGGTCAATCACCGACCACGACCTTATCTTTGCCCATTCAAGCAGCTCCAGGGTTCCGTCCGGATGCTCCGCAAGCGCCGTGCAGCTCTCCACCCAGTCCCCGTCATTGATGTAGGTGACGCCTTCGATCTCACGCATTTCAGCCTTGTGGATATGACCGCATATGACCCCATCCACACCCCGGCGCCGGGCCTCTTCAGCGACAGCGGCCTCATAGTTTTCGACGAACTGAAGGGCGTTCTTCACCTTGGCCTTCAGAAAGGCGGAGAGTGACCAGTAGCCAAATCCGAGGCGACGCCGGACACGATTGAACAGGGTATTGGTCAGCAGCAGGGCGCGGTAGGCGTAGTCACCGACAAAGGCCAGCCA
>CAIYSH010000220.1 GCA_903928755.1 uncultured Alphaproteobacteria bacterium
ATGTTATCGGCACCCTCAATGTCGCCAAGGCCGCCCGGGCTTCGGGTGCCGCGCAGATGGTGCTGATCTCAACCGACAAGGCTGTGGACCCATCCAATGTCATGGGGGCGACCAAACGCCTCGCAGAGTCGGTTGTACAGGCCCAGCAGAATGGCGCCGGAACCCGTTTTTCTGCGGTCAGGTTCGGCAATGTGCTGGGCTCAGCGGGCTCAGTGGTGCCGATTTTCAAATCACAGATCGACCGTGGGGGCCCCGTCACCGTCACCCATGAAGACATGGCACGTTTCTTCATGACCATCCCGGAGGCCGCTCAACTTGTGCTCCATGCCACAGCGACCTGCGCAGATGACTCCGATGGTGCAGATGCACGGCTCTTCCTGCTGGAAATGGGGGAACCCGTCCGGATCATGGACCTTGCCCGTCAGATGATTGCCCTGTCTGGCCGCACCCCCGGCAAGGATATCGAAATCGAAATCACGGGTCTGCGCCCCGGGGAGAAGCTCTCCGAGGCCCTGCTGGACCATACGGAACGATCCGTGCCCTGCGCACCAAAGGTCATGGAGGTGGTTTCATCGTCGCCCCTGCGGCTGACGGCCAATCACCTGATACATCTCGAGGCCCTGGCTGAGCAGGGCGATGTTGAAGAAGTCAGGCGCGCACTGTTTGACCTGGTGGCCCAGATCCGCGGTGAAAAGCCAGGTGCGGCACCTGCCCTGCGCGTTGTCGCGTACGGCTAGGCCATTGGCAGACAGACCGGTCTGAACACTCATGGCCAAGGTCATTGTCACAGGCTCAGCCGGGTTTATCGGCTCTACCCTCGCACACCATCTTCTGGATCGTGGAGACGAAGTGGTGGGGATCGACAATCTCAACACTTACTACGACCCCACACTGAAACAGGCCCGCCTTTCGCGCCTTGAATCACGTACAGGTTTTACCGCGCACCGGCTGGACCTGACCGACCGGGATGGCATGGCAGAGGTCTTCCTGACCACAGCGCCTGACCTCGTTGTCAATCTCGCGGCCCAGGCTGGGGTCAGATACAGCCTCGAAAAACCTGCGACCTATGTCGACTCCAATGTCGTCGGATTTCTGAACGTGCTGGAGGCCTGCAGGGCAGTAGGTCCGCGCCATCTGGTCTTTGCCTCCACAAGCTCTGCCTATGGTGCCAATGGCAAAATGCCGTTCTCACCACACGATCCCGCGAGCCATCCCCTCACCCTTTATGCCGCGACCAAGCTTGCCAACGAATCCATGGCACACGCCTACGCGCACCTGTTCGGCATTCCGGCAACCGGCCTGCGGTTTTTCACCGTCTACGGGCCGTGGGGCCGACCAGACATGGCCCTCTTCAAATTCACCGCCGCGATTCTCAAGGGTGAACCCATCGACGTCTATGGCGAAGGCCGCATGCAGCGGGACTTTACCTACGTAGATGACATCGTCGCCGGGATACTCGCCGCACTCGACAATCCTCCGACAAGCAATCCTGACTGGAATCCGATGGCCCCGGACCCGGCCACCAGCGGCGTCGCCCCCTGGCGGATCCTTAACATCGGTGCCAGCAAGCCTGTCGAACTGTTGACCTATATTGCCGTGCTTGAGGCCCGCCTCGGGCGGAAGGCCATTCTCAACATGCTGCCCATGCAGCCCGGCGACGTGGTGCGTACTTCAGCAGATATTTCAGACATCCAGACGCTCGGCTATGCGCCCACTACGGATGTCGAAGTCGGGATCGGCAAGTTCGTCGATTGGTATCTGGACTATTACAGACCCAATACGGTCTAGAGCCGGAAGTCGGACTGCGCCTTGGGGAATACAGCCTTGACGTCAAAGAAGACGCCACCAGGCTTGCAGAAGGCCCTGATCGCCTCTGCCCCCAATTCGCGGAACTGTTGATGGGCGACGGCCAGTATGATGGCGTCATAGATCCCGGCAGTCGGCACCTCGACCATATTCACCCCGTATTCGGCCACCGCATCCTGCGCATTGACCCAGGGGTCATGGACGTCGACGGCAAGCCCGTATTCCGCCAGCTCGGCGACAATATCGATGACCCGGGTGTTCCGCAGGTCCGGACAGTTTTCCTTGAAGGCCAGGCCCAGAATCAGAACGCGAACGCCCCGGATCTGCAGGTCCCTCTGGATCATCGCCTTGATCAGCTCCTGAGCGATATAACCGCCCATGCCGTCATTGATCCTGCGGCCAGCCAGAATAACCTGCGGATGATGACCCGAATCCTCAGCCTTGTGGGTCAGATAGTAGGGATCAACGCCAATGCAGTGACCACCTACCAAACCGGGCTGGAATTTCAGAAAGTTCCACTTGGTGCCCGCCGCCGCCAGCACCTCGTGGGTGTCGATCCCCAGGCGGTGGAAGATCATGGCAAACTCATTGACCAGGGCGATGTTGAGGTCCCGCTGCGTATTCTCGATCACCTTGGCGGCCTCGGCCACCCGGATGGAGCTGGCCAGATGGGTGCCGGCCGTAACCACCTGGCCGTATAGACTGTCCACAAAGGCCGCAGCTTCTGGAGTTGACCCTGCGGTAACCTTGATGATCGAGGACAGACGGTGCGTCCGGTCACCGGGATTGGCCCGCTCGGGGCTATAGCCGGCGTAGAAGTCACGATTGAATTCCAGGCCTGAGACCTGTGCCACCACAGGCACACAATCCTCTTCCGTGGCACCGGGATAGACTGTCGATTCATAAATCACCACACTGCCCTTCCCGATCACGCGCCCTACAGTCCGGCTTGCCGCCACCAGGGCCGTCAGGTCAGGCCGCTTCTGCCGGTCGATGGGTGTCGGCACAGTGATGATGAAGACATTGCAGGCCTTAAGCGCCGTCTCGTCCACAGTGAAGGTCAGGCGCATGGCCGCAGTCAGGTCAGGCTTATCGACTTCGAGAGTCCGGTCATGACCGCTTTTCAGCTCTTCGACCCGCCCCGCGTCCAGATCAAAGCCGATGACATCGTTATGTGCCGCCAGGGCAACGGCCAGGGGAAGGCCGACATAACCCAGGCCAATGACACAGACCTTGGCCGCCGATTGCGCGAAGGGATTTTGCAGATCAGGCATGTTGGTCCTAGGCCGGTGGCTAAAGCCGCTTTACGAGCTTCCTCGTTAGCCCATTTTCTTCCTGGTCCCAAACCCGGGAGATGGGGCTAGACTATTGGACGGCGGAGCATTCAAGCGTTCCGAGGAGAATTGTCCGGACAGACGCAGCAGACGTCAGCCGGGCCAGCAGGAGGACTTGGATCAAATGCAGCGCCCGCCCATCGCCTCGACGCCACAGTTCATTGACGCCGCTTGGATGACGAGCACCCTGCAGGCCTCTGGTGATCTGCCCCATGGTCAGGTCACCCATGTCCAGTCCCGACCTGTGGGTAATGGCCTGGTGGGCGACAGTTTCCGCTTCGAACTTGCATACGCTGACGCCCCGCAGGAAGCACCTGCCAGTGTCATCGGCAAATTCCCGGCAGCAGATGCTGCCAGCCGCGCGTCTGGCGCAGGCCTGCGCCTTTATCTGCGCGAGGTAGGCTTCTACCGCGACATCGCCCAGACCGTGGATATCTCCACCCCCCGCCCGATCTATGCCGACATCGACCCGGAAACCCACGACTTCACCCTGATCCTTGAGGACCTGGGCCCGGCCCGGGCTGGGGATCAACTGGAGGGCTGTTCCGTAGAGGATGCCGCTACGGCACTCAGGGAAGCTGCAGCCCTGCACGCCCCCCGCTGGGGCGACGCCAGCCTCCTCGACATTGACTGGCTCAACCCAAACAACAGCGAAATGACCGGCCAGATCGCCGCCGCCCTGCCCATGGTCGTCGCCGCTTTCAAGGACCGCTATCAGGGCCAGCTGGAGCCTGAATGCCTGGCCATTGTCGACCGCCTGCCCGCCGCCGTCCTGGCCATGCAAGGGGGAACCGACTTCCCCATCACCCTGCAGCACGCCGACTTCCGCCTCGACAACATCCTGTTCGACGTCCAAGGCGGTGGCCGCCGCATGGGAACATTGGACTGGCAGACCATCACCCTGGGACCGGCCCTCACCGACGTCTCCTACTTCCTCAGCGCCGGCCTCTCCCCTGAGATCCGCCGCGAGCACGAGCGAGACCTGGTCGGCCTCTACCATGCCGAACTCCTGCAGCGCGGCGTGCGGGACTATCCTCTGGAGGCCGCCTGGCGCGACTATCAGCGCTTTGCCGTCCACGGGGTGCTGATGGGCGTCTTCTCCGCCATGGCCGTGGAACGCACCGAACGCGGCGACGCCCTCTTCCTGAAAATGACCCGCGGCGGGTGCCTCCAGGCGCTGGACCACGGGACGTTTGATATGTGGGGCTAGGATCCGCAGGGAGTATGATGCCGGGATGGGATCCAACACATCCGACCGTGACTATTCAGGTCCGCAGGACTTCGAGGTTCTCCTGGGATTCGCCAGCGCATCCCAAATTACAAAATTTCCGGGCGAAGCCTCGTGGCATCCCGGTGACATCATCTGGTCCCTGAGGGGACGGGTAGAGGCAATCGAAGGCCTGCACTTCTGGGGGGCAAGGGAGGTTGAGGCCGCCGCATGGTTCGACGGCCCTGGCGACCTCTGGATAGAGGCCCATCCAACCGCAGATTCCCTGATCCCGGACATCATAAGGTGGGCGGAAGCCTGCGCAGCCAGGGACGGCCCGGATCTACGTGTGCGGCTCTTTGCGTCCGATCGGACCCGAATTGAAATCCTCGGGTCGCTTGGATACCGCCGGGGCGGGCCCGACATGGTCATGATGCGTCAGGATCTTTCCAGACAGGCCCCCAACCCTCAACTGCCGCCGGGAATGCAGATCTGCGATTCTGTCGGCATTGACCCGGAACGCAGGGCCGAATGTCACCGAAACGCATGGGATCATCTGGCCCACATCGGCCTTGCTCAGGCCAGATCAACATTCAGCGCATCTGACTATCAGCGACTGCGGGCCTCACCCGGATATGATCCAGCCCTCGACCTGCTGATCGAGACCTCAGACGGCCAGCTTGTGGCGAACTGCATTTGCTGGTCCGACGAGGCCAGCAGGATCGGAACCTTTGAACCGGTCGGGACGCACGTGGATTTCAGGCAACAAGGTCTGGCCCGCGCCCTGACCCTTGAAGGCCTCAGGCGGCTGAAAGCTGCCGGCATGTCCCGGGCCAGAATCGGCACAGCGCATTTCAATGCGCCGGCCATCGCAACCTACCTGTCGAGCGGCTTCTCAATCACCGATCACTCATTCTGGTGGTCGAAGCCCCGGGACTGACGCCAGCCCCTAGCTGATCTTCGCCAGCTCATAGAGCATGTCCACATAGCCCATGGCACTGTCGATCATGCCAAGCACCTTGGGATTGGTAGAGTCGATCACGAAGAACTCGTTCGGGGCGTGGGCACCGGCACCATAGCCAAGACCGAAGGAGCCCGCTGGCACGGATACAGGCGGCTGGGTGAAGACCGAGCCGGGCCAGGATCCAGCTGACCTGGGCGAAATGGTCACTTCCGATCCGGCGCGGGCGTAGACCGCCTTTTCAGCCCGGACCAAACGGCTGTCCTCAGGCGTCTCGGTGGGATCATAACCGCCGCTGACAATCACTTCGATATCGCCAAAGCCGCGCTTGATCAGATGGGCGCGAAGCTTGGCCTCGGCCTCCTTGAAGGTCTGGTTGGGCACCAGACGGGCTTCCAGCTTGGCCTCTGCGCGACCCGGCAGGACGGTCTTGCCGCCGGGACCGGTATAGCCTGCCACGAGGCCCTGGATATTGACCGTCGGCTGGGAGGCCAGGCGCTGCAGGGCCTGGGGCCAGGGCTCGTCATTGATCCAGGTCTTGATGCCGAAGGCCTTCTTCATGTCGGCTTCGCTCTGCTTGCCGCTGGCCTCGATGATCAGGGCCTTTTCGTGCTCGGTCAGGGCCCGTACATTGTCGAACCAGCCATCAATGATCGGCGTATGTCCATCGGGACCAACCAGGGTGTTGAGGGCCTGGACCAACCGCCAGACGGGGCTGTCGACCATGGCGTGCAGGGAGGAATGGACATCGCCCTTGGGGCCTCTCCCCCAATGGTCGCCGCTGGAGACCAGCTGGAATTCCATGGGCCCCTTGGCGCCCAGTTCGATCTCGACAGACCCACTCTCGCTCTGATTGGCGCTCGGGATGAAAATGCCGTCGCACTTTTTCAGGGCCGCAACCACTTCGGGGGCATGGACCACCTGATGGAAGTGGGGCGAAGCGATTTCCTCTTCTCCCTCTGCCACCAGCACCAGATTGACAGGCAGCTTCCTGCCTGCCGCCTTGAAGGCATGGAGGGCGGCGAGGAAGGTCGTC
>CAIYSH010000221.1 GCA_903928755.1 uncultured Alphaproteobacteria bacterium
AGCCTTGCGACGCGTCAAGATGTTGGGGATAGCTGTTGCTCCCGGCGCAACATCTATTGCTGCGAGTCGGCGCTGTGCATAACCTGACGGCTGACAAGTCCTTTCCGTGCGGAGCCTGGCGTCGATGAATGAACGCAGAGCCCTGGAGCGCCCCAACGGGTTGATCGAGGTTCTGGCTCCGGCGGCATGGTCAGATGCCCGCGTCGAAGCCTGGCTGGACTGGGCCGGTGAAGACCTGGATCTTTCCGCAGCCCTCGCACGGCGGGCTGCTTCCATAGCCGAACAGGCTGTCGCCCTGGGGCACCTGCCAGCTGCAGATGGCCCGGACCTTGCCCGAAATCTCGCCTCGGCCTTTGTGGCCGGCCGCCTTGCCATGGCACCGCCCCTGGCAGACCCGCCCCCTGAATGTGTGCCGTCTGACTCCGGGAATCTGGTGCAGGTTCTGCAGAACCTGCGGCGCGAGCGGCGAGGTCGTGTCGCCGCCCGGGGGGCCGCACTGGAAATCGGACGACGTCTGCAGGCGGTCATGGATGCCATAAGTCGCTGCGAGGGCGATGCCGCGGCCTGTTCAGACCCCATGTCCAACCCGACCCTGGCGCGCGCCGTTGAAGCCGCCGGAACGACCGGCATAGACGACTCCCTCATCCTAGAGGCCATCAACCTGGCGCGCTCTGGAGAGTCCGTCTGGGACGCGGCACTGCCGGACCTGGAAACAGAGTGGCTGCGACTCGAGGTGGCCTGCGCCAGTGAACCTGATGGAGACCTCGCCGAGGCGATGGCCGCAGCGGCTTGGGAAACCGGCCAGGTCATGTTCAGTTTCGATGGGGCAAGCGCGGGTCGCCTTCCTCCCGCGGGGCAGCTCAGCCGAGGGGCCCTCAATGTAAACACCTATGGTTACGGCCCCAGATTTGACCGGGATGGTCTCGAATTTGACCTGAAGCTCCTGACCATTGCCCTGGCGACCCAGGGCGGGCCGATAGCCCTGGGTCTGGCGGGCATTGCCGACTGGCTCATGTCCCAGGGCCTTGGATATGACAGCCCGCAGGGCCTCCAAGCCGTCTCTGATCTCTATGCAGAGGCAAAGGGATTTGTGGAAAGGCTTGGCCTTGCTGACGGCGGCGTCGCCATATTTGATGATCCGGAAATTTCCCTGTGCCTTGGTGGCGTCAGTGTCGGCGCAGGACCGGTATCCAGTCCTGTGACCGTCTCCCAGACTGAAGACGGCCAGATCCTGCGGGTTCTGTCCGGGTCGGCCCTCAGGGGAGCCACCGCCCTTGGCATATCTCCCGGACAACTGCGCGCCCACCTACTGGGTACACGCGAGCTTGGCGGTGCACCGGGAGTCAATCACCAGACCCTTCAGGCCAGAGGGTTTACCGGACATGAGATTGCATCGGTCGAATCCTGCCTGCCCTTCGCCGAAAGGCTTTCCGATGCCATCTGCCCGACGACGATAGATCCCGGGTTTCTGACCGATGTTCTGGGGCTGACGGCTGCTGACCTGGCAAATCCCGACCTGGATCTGCTGGACCACATGGGGTTCACCGCCGAGGATATCCAAGATGCCGAGCGCTATGCCCTGGGGGCTGGAGATGTTGACCAGGCCGACTTCCTGACCCCGGACCAGAGGCGTGTCTTCCGTTCGGCGGACGAAATCGGGGCCGAGCCCTATTTCAGACTGCTGGCGGAACTCGGGCCTGCCCTCGCCCTTCCGCCGTTGGCTGCCATTGAACTGGATTGGGATTCAGCGCCGTCGGTCGCCAGGGGCCTGATCAGTCTCGCCGCCCGCAGCGGCGTCAGCGCCATCCGGGTGCGCCGTATGGAGCCACCGGCCAATCTGCGCCTTGAATTGCCCAGGAGCCAACCAGCACAGCCCCGGGACGTCCGTCTCCCTGAGCCTGAGATCGAGGCAGAACCACAAGCCCGGGAACGCATTGTTGAGCGTATTGTTGAACGCGAACGCACCCGCAGAAAACTACCTGATCGCCGGAAGGGGTATATCCAGAAGGCCGCTGTCGGCGGTCACAAGGTCTATATCCACACGGGCGAATACGATGACGGCGAGCTCGGCGAGATTTTCATCGACATGCACAAGGAAGGCGCAGCCTTCCGGTCGTTGATGAACAACTTCGCCATCGGCATTTCCATCGGTCTTCAGTATGGCGTGCCGCTGGAAGAATTCGTGGACGCCTTCGTCTTCACGCGCTTTGAACCGGCAGGCCCGGTCACGGGTAATGACTCGGTCAGGTCTGCGACCTCTATCCTCGACTATATCTTCCGCGAGCTGGGGATCTCCTATCTGGGTCGAGACGAACTGGCCAATGCCGGTGGTGACCTCAATGCCGATGGGCTTGGACAGGGCAAGGATCCGACGGAGGAAGGGCCCGTCCAGGACAATGCACCCCAGCCCGCATCCCGCTTCATATCCAGGGGATTTTCCCGTGGCGCCGCGCCTGACAATCTGGTCTTCCTGCCATCTGCAAACCGCAGTTTCCCCCCAGGCTCTGTGGAAGCTGATGTCTGCGCGGCCTGCGGGGATGTGGCCGTGGTCCGCAAGGGCATGAGCCTGATCTGCGAGACCTGCGGCGTGCGGGCCGGGCCTCTTGACGGAAAGACCGGCTAGATGACGTTTCTCGACTATGCGCGGCGCGGCCGCAATGCAGGCTGGCGCTATGCGCTGGGAATGGTTCTCGGCCCCCTTGTCGGTCTGATACTTGGTGCCCTCCTGCTGGTTCCGGCAACGCTCAACCATCTCTTGCCCGATGACATCGAGAGCCAGCTTACCCACGTCAAGGATCCGCTTTTCTTCTTCCCGACCACCGCTGCCGTCTTCGGACTGTTTCTTGTGGGGTATGGCCTGGCGGTCTTCCTGGTCCACAGAAAGTCACCCCTTGATCTGCTGGGGGGATGGACCTGGAAGGCCTTTGCCCTGGGTGCGGGGTTGTGGCTGGCCTATCTCGGGGTCTGCAGCGCGGTGGAATTTGCCCTGACGCCGAAGGGGTTCCATCTCTCTTCAACCCCGCCGGACCTGAAGCTCATCCTCATCGTTACGGCGGCCCTGGGGGTCCAGACCTTTGCCGAGGAATATGTCTTCCGCGGCTATCTCACCCAGGGCCTGCTGCTCGGTCTGAAAAGTCCACTTGCCGCGTCTCTGGTCTGCGGCCTGGCGTTTGGTGCCCTGCATATTCCGAATGGCACGCCCCAGGCGGCCAGCGCCGTGATTTTCGGGATTGGTCTTTCCCTGATTGCGATACGCACCGGCAGCCTTGCCTTCGGCAGCGGCCTGCATCTGATCAACAATGCCTACGGTGCCCTGATCGTGGTTTCGCAACAGGATGTTTTCCAGGGAAGCCCCGGATTTATCTACCAGAACACCCCGCATCTCGCCTGGTGGGATCTGGCTCTGGGCCTCGGTGGCCTTGCCGCAATGGCGCTTGTGGTCTCCAGATCGGGGCCGAGGCCGACGGCCGAAACCGAGTTAGAGGTGCAGACCTAACTTGGCGGTCAGGAGTGGCAGCAGAACGGCATAGCTCACCAGGAAAAACCCGTAGACCGCTGACAGGATCGGCCGCCCACCGCGCCAATTGATCACGACCCCGGCAACCAGAAGGCCGCTGATCGGGCCGATCAACATGTATGGCGCAATCTGCTTGAGAACTGACACGTTAAAAAAGTCCTAACTGTTAAGAAACTTTTAACCTCCTTCAGGAATCCGACAACTGCTTTTTCTGAAGTATGGTTAACGCGGTTGCCGTTAGGTCAGGCTTGCAATTGGTGTCGGCGAAAGCATGGTGGGGTCAGCAAAAACAAGTCGGCCCAGGATCCCCCATGACCTCTCATCTTCTTGAAACCTTCGACGACGGCATTGCCACCATCACGCTGAACCGTCCTGAGGCGCGCAATGCCATGTCGGGCGAAATGCTCGATACCCTCTCGGAGATCGTGCCGCGTCTGGCTGCAGATCCGAAGGTGCGGGTTGTGGTGCTCACGGGTGCCGGCGGGGCCTTCTGCGCCGGGGGCGACGTCAAGGGTTTTGCCTCAGACACCGGCCGTGGAGCCGGCGGCAGCGGCCCCAGTATGGAACAGCGGGTCGCGGGCCTTCGTCGCGGCATGGAAGTGGTCAAGGTGCTGCATGAAATGCCCAAGCCCACAGTGGCCGTCATGCCCGGTCCGGCAGCCGGCGCAGGTCTGTCCCTGGCCCTGGCCTGCGACCTGCGCTTCTGCGTCAGCACGGCCAAGCTGACCACGGCCTTTTCCAAGATTGCCGTCTCAGGCGACTATGGCGGCTCGTATTTCCTCAGCAAGCTGGTGGGCAGCGCCCGGGCCCGGGAACTCTATTTTTCCGCCGACGTCATCACCGGCGAGCAGGCCCTCGCCCTGGGCATTGTGACCAAGGTGGCCCCGCCGGAAGCGTTCGCTGCGGCCGCAGAGGCCTATGTCCGTTATCTGGCCAGTCTGCCCACCCTGGCGGTCGGCTACATGAAGCGCAA
>CAIYSH010000222.1 GCA_903928755.1 uncultured Alphaproteobacteria bacterium
AGACCAGGGCCAGGACCATGGCCGGACCCATGATGATCCGGTAGAGCTTGAGCTCCATGGTCTGGAAGGTCCTGTCCATCTCTGACCCGGCCGCCACTTCGGTGTGGTAGGCAAACAGCCTGGGCAGGTACATGATCCCTGCCATCCAGGCGATCACCGCAATGATGTGCAGGCCGCGCATCAGGTCGTAATTCATGGTCAGGCCTCCTTGGCCGCACATCTGACAGCGCAGTTCTTCTTGCCAGCCGGGCAGGTCCATCCCCCGTCGGCCGAAACGCCCTTGTCCTGCTCAAGACATGTCCTGGTCGCCTGGGCCAGGGCACCGATGAAGGCCGGCTCGGTTCCCAGGGCCGGGGCCCGGAGATAGGGGGTGCAACCGACCTCATGGGCCAGCTCGCCATATTCGTGGTCCAGCTCCACCAGGGTCTCGATGTGTTCCGAGACAAAGGCGATGGGCACCACAAGCAGGCCTATCCCCTCCTCCCCGGCCCGGCGGATTTCAGCGTCCGTCGACGGGCCGATCCATTTCAGCGGACCAACCCGGCTCTGATAGGACACCCGCCAGTCGGTCAGCTCGGGAACCCGCGCCGCGATGGCCGCAGCTGTAGCCTCGATCTGGACCTGGTAGGGATCGCCCGCCTCGATGATCTTTTCCGGAAGGCCATGGGCCGAAAACAGCAGCCGGACATTGCCCGGCTTGCCCGCGGCTTCCCAGGTGGAGGTGATGCGGTTGACGTGGGCCGTGACCACCCCGTCTGAAACCGGATAGCAGCAGATGGTCCGGGTGCGGCCAGATCCCTTATAGGTCTCGTTCCACGCCTTGAGGGAGGATCCCGAGGTGGTGGTGGAGAACTGGGGATAGAGCGGCAACAGCACGATCTCATCCGGGGCGAAGGCCGCGACCTCAGCCGCCGTCTCCTTCGTAAACGGCTTCCAGTAACGCATGGCGATGAAAACCCGGACCTCGTCCTGCGGCCTCAGGGCCGAGAGGCTGGTCTGGAGGGCGTCGGCCTGGGCCTGGGTCTGGGGCAGGATGGGTGAGCCTCCACCCATGCGGTCATAATTGGCCTGGGCGCTCTTCTCCCGGGTGGTGGAGATCAGGGCCGCCAGGGGATAACGGACGAAGAACGGCGCTCCGATAATGGCCGGGTCTTTGAAAAGATTATACAAAAACGGACGAACGGCCTTGGGGCCATCCGGTCCGCCAAGATTGAACAGGACAACGGCCAGACGGCTCATCGTCCAGTCACCCGGCGAATGGTCCGCTCAAGATGCGCGATGGGGGTGTCAGGCAAGACCCCGTGGCCGAGGTTGAAAATATAGGGGCCGTCAGACCAGGCCTCGATCAGGGCGTCCACCCTTGCATCAAGGGCGGGTCCGCCGGACCGCAGGAGCAGATTGTCCAGGGCGCCCTGGATCGCCTTGCCGCCAGACTGGATGGACTTGCCAAGAGCGATGGGCGCCTGGGTGTCCAGGGCTACAGCCTGAACCGGAACCTGGGCCGCGTAATTGGCCACGAGGGCTCCGGCACCGCGGGGGAAGCCGATGAAGGGCGCATCAATTCCGGCTGCCCGGACGCGCTCTATGACCGCCTTATGAGGATTGATGACAATCCGCTGGAAGACATCCTCGGCCAGACCTTCTGCCCAGCTTTCGAAAAGCTTGAGGACCTGGGCACCGGACCTGGCCTGCATGACCAGATAACGGGCGGTGGAGTCCACAAGGATTTCAAGCAGCTCATCCAGTTTTTCCGGATGCTGATAGGCATAGGTCCGGGCCCTGGACCGGTCAGATCCACGTCCCTCGATCATGTAGGTGGCGACCGTCCAGGGCGCGCCGGCAAAGCCGATCAGGGCCCGCTCAGGTTCGAGTTCAGCCCGCACACGACGGAGGGTTTCGCCAATATTGGCCAGAAATGCTGTTGAGGACTCGATCCTGTCACGCATCAGGCCCAGATCCGGCAATTCCCCAAGCCGGGGTCCCTCGCCGGCTTCGAACCAGACGTCCTGGCCCAGGGCCTGGGGGATCAGCAGGATGTCAGCAAACACAATGGCCGCGTCCAGAGGGAAGCGCCGCATGGGCTGCAGGGTCGCTTCGGCAGCCATTTCGGGATTGAAACAGAAGGCGATGAAGTCCTTGGCCCTTGATCGAAGCTCAAGATATTCCGGAAGGGATCTGCCAGCCTGACGCATGAACCATACCGGTGGCCGTTCAAAGACCTCTCCGGCAAGGGTTGCAAGGAGCTTGGGCCGGATTGAATTCTGAACCTGAGACATGACGCCCTTAAACCGTCTTCCTGCCCTGC
Organism: uncultured Alphaproteobacteria bacterium; assembly: GCA_903928755.1. GTDB lineage: Bacteria > Pseudomonadota > Alphaproteobacteria > Caulobacterales > Caulobacteraceae > Phenylobacterium. Next base: position 2,306 of record CAIYSH010000222.1, read on the forward strand.
ACTCAAGGCCCTCGCCGAACGGTCGGCTATTCTTCAGAAAGTTAGAATCTGAATTTGAGTTGTAGGAGCAGCGTATGGGCTGTCGATAACGGGGAAAACCCTGGTTAATGCGGTATCTGAACACCAGGTTCCACGCCTGGTGCCCAGCTTCACCCACAGCTGTCCCCGGACCCTGTGAGTTTCGGGGACAGTCCTCCAACCCCTCGTCACCGTTAAGGATTCATTAACCTCCCTGCGGCAGGGGGCCGGGGATGGCGCAATGGCCTCGTTCATAAATCCTTAACCTTTATGAACAGCCTGAGGGGATCGAATATCGCGGGGGCAGGATCCCGGCTGCAAGGCCCGTTCATCCCCGTAATCACGGTGCCGCGCCCCTGTCTCAGCCTTCTCCCCAAACCGGACCCAGATGGTTACCGGACTGTCGACAGGTTTTTCCCCAGAAATCCCCGGCCCCTGAAGCCCCACCCCGGGCAAAACCCTGGCATGTCTCGACCGAAGCCGCCACAGGTCCTATCTAGGACATCCCGGGACCTTGGGTGAGACCTGCCGAGACCATGACCACACCGCCGCGCATCTCGACCTTTTTCCATGTCCATCTGGTGTCTGATTCCACCGGCGAAACCCTGAACGCCATGGCCAGGGCGGTCTGTGCCCGGTTCGAGAATGTCCTGCCCATCGAGCACATCTATGCCCTGGTCCGGTCCCCCCGGCAGCTGGAACGGGCCCTGACCGATATCGAAGCTGCCCCCGGCGTCGTCATGCACACCATTGTCGATGACGATCTCCGCTCAGCCCTGGAAGAAGGCTGCCGGCGTCTGGACATGACCTGTATTGCGGCCCTTGACCCCCTGGTCTCGGCCCTGTCGCGGTATCTGGGGGCCTCACTGAGCCGCAGGGTCGGTGTCCAGCACACCCTGGACAATGACTATTTCAACCGGATGGATGCGCTGAACTATGCCATTGGTCATGATGATGGCCAGGGCGGTCAGGACCTCAGCCAGGCAGATGTCATTCTTGTGGGCGTATCTCGCACCTCCAAGACCCCCACCTGCATCTATCTGGCCCACCGCGGGGTCAGGGCTGCCAATGTGCCCCTGGTCCCGGGCCAGCCGATTCCGGAAAAACTGCTCGAAGTCCGCCATGCCATGGTTGTTGCCCTGACCGCTTCCCCGGACCGGCTGATCCAGATCCGGCGCAACAGACTGCTGTCCCTCAAGGAAAACCGGGAATCTGCCTATACGGATGTGGATGCCGTCCGCGAGGAGATCGTCCAGGCCCGCCGGCTCTATGAGCGCCAGGGCTGGCCGGTGATTGACGTCACCCGCCGCAGCGTTGAAGAAACAGCCGCGGCGGTTCTGAACCTTCTGAATGGCGGCCGCGGACAGGTCGAGGACTAGATGCCCGGACACCAAATGCTTACCCTGGCTTCCAAGAGCACGGCGCGCAGTGCCGTCCTGCGCGGAGCCGGTCTGGTTTTTGAAACCGCCGATTCCGGCGTGGACGAGGACAGGACCAAGCTGGCCCTGCTGGCCAGGTCCGCAAGCCCCCGGATCATCGCCATGGCCCTGGCCGAAGAAAAAGCCCTGACGGTTTCTGCCCAAAGGCCGGGCCTGGTCATCGGCGCTGACCAGACCCTGGAGCTGGAGGGGGGCCTTTTTGACAAGGTCGCCGATCTGGACGCTGCCCGGCACAGGCTGCAGATGTTGCGGGGCAAATCCCACCAGCTGCATTCGGCGGTGGTCCTGGCCCGCGGCGCCCAGGTGCTCTGGCAGGAAACCGTAACCGCAAGCCTGACCATGCGGGATTTTACCGACGACTTCCTTGAAGACTATCTGCGGGAGGAAGGCCCGGCTGCCCTCGGCTCTGTAGGCTGTTATCGACTGGAAAGTCAGGGCGTCCAGCTGTTCTCTGCCATTGACGGCGACTATTTCACCATACTCGGCCTGCCCCTCATGGGCCTTCTGGAGCGTCTGCGTGCAGATGCCGTGCTGGTCCCGTGACCCTTTCCGGCAAGACCCGCGTGGCAGGGGTGGTTGGCCAGCCTGTCCGCCATTCCCTGAGTCCCATCCTGCATAATGCCTGGTTGAAGGCCGCTGATCTGGACGGAGTCTATGTGCCGTTCGAAATCGCCGAGCTGAACTTCGAGGCTTTCATAACGGGACTGCGCGGCAGCGGCATTGCCGGGCTGAATGTCACCCTGCCCTTCAAGCTCCGGGCCCTGGCGGCCGCCGATCAGGCGACCCACCGCGCGCGTCTGGCCGGGGCTGCAAATGTCCTGATTTTCCAGAAAGATGACACGATCCTGGCCGACAATACTGACGGCCTTGGCCTGCTCTGGGCGTTTGCCAGCCAGGCGCCCGGTTTCGACCCCCAGGCCGGACCTGTGGCCATCATCGGCGCAGGGGGTGGGGCACAGGGTGCCGCAGCGGCCTTCCTCGAGGCCGGATGCCCGAAGGTCCGCATCCTCAACCGCACACTGGAAAAAGCCGAACAGGTTGCCCAGGCCCTGGGTGCGGGTGCCGAAGCCTGGAGCCTGACCCGGGCTGTCGAGGGCCTCGACGGCGTCATGGCTGTGGTCAATGCCACCTCGGCAGGCCTGCTGGGCGAAGGCCTTGACCTGCCCCTGGACGCCACACCGCCCGAGGCGGTGATCATGGACATGACCTACAAACCCCTGATCACCCCCATTCTCACCCGGGCCCGGGCGCTGGGCCGCCAGACGGTCGATGGACTTGAAATGCTGGTTGGCCAGGCTCGGCCCTCCTTTGCCGCATTCTTTGGCCAGGAGCCGCCTCTGGGTGTCGATGTCCGTCGCCTGGCCCTGAATGTCCTGGAGCACAGCACATGATCACCCTTGGCCTGACCGGCTCGATCGGCATGGGAAAATCCACCACGGCAGCCATGTTCCGGGAGGCCGGTATCCCGGTCTATGACGCCGACGCCGCGGTTGCCGAGATCTATCTCAAGGGCGGCGCAGCCGTCGCCCCCCTTGAAGCGGCCTTTCCGGGGGTGACCCGGGACGGTGCCGTTGACCGGGAAGCCCTCCGCCAGAGGGTGCTTGGAGACGATGAGGCCATGGCCCGGCTGAATGCGGTGGTCCATCCCCTGCTCGGCAAGGACAGGCTGGCCTTCTTCGCCAGGGCGCAGGCGGCGAAGGCCGATCTGGTCGTCCTCGACATTCCCCTGCTCTATGAAACCGGGGGGGAGCGGAATATGGACGCCGTGGCGGTGGTGTCGGCCCCGGTCGACCAGCAGAGACAACGGGTCCTGGCCCGGGAGGGCATGACCCCTGAAAGACTGGACGCCATCCTTGCCCGCCAACTGCCCGATGCCGAAAAGCGTGCCCGGGCCGATTATGTCATCGATACCGGGAACGGGCTGGAGCCTGCCCGGGCCCAGGTAAACGCCCTGATTGCCGATCTCAGACGGCGCGGGCCCGCAGCTGCCACAAGCGAGATTGCCCGGGACCCCGAAACGCGCCAATAAAAACCATGGCGCGCGAGATTGTCCTTGATACGGAAACCACCGGGTTCGAACCCCACCTGGGGCACAGACTGGTCGAACTCGCCGCCCTGGAAATCGAGGATTTCATCCCGACCGGGCGCAGTTTCCACATCTATCTCGATCCTGAGCGGGACATGCCGCCCGAGGCTGAGAAGGTCCACGGCCTGTCCGAAGCCTTCCTGCGGGGCAAGCCGAAGTTTGCAGACCCGGAAGCGGCAGAAGCCTTTCTGGAGTTTGCCGGTGATGCGCCCCTGGTGGCGCACAATGCCAGCTTTGACCGGGCCTTTGTGAACTGGGAGCTGAACGCCATCGGCCGTGCGCCCCTGCCGGAGGCTCGGTGGGTCGATACCCTGGCCCTGGCACGCCAGCGCTTTCCCGGCATGCACAATTCCCTGGACGCCCTGTGCAAACGCTTCAAGATTTCCCTGGCCGAACGGGACAGGCACGGTGCCTTGATCGATGCCCGGTTGCTGGCTGCGGTCTATCTGGAACTCAAGGGTGGCCGGGAGCGGACCCTGGAACTGGTGGCTGAGGTCCCGACGACGGTTTTCGGCACCCTGCGGGAAAATGCCTACGGGCCCCGGCCCAGACCGGTGGCGACCCGGTCAACAGAGGTTGAACGGGCCACCCATGCGGCTTTTGTCGCCACGCAGATCAAGAGCGGGATGTGGAAGAAATACGGCGTCTGACCCCGATCGCCGCGGCGGTCAGCAATCAGGCATTGCCCACCACGACGCCCTGGCCCTCAGCCTGGGCCTTGCGGGCCGCATAGACCCCGGCGAAATCAATCGGATCCAGCAGGAAGGGCGGGAAGCCACCATCGGTGGTGACGTCGCCAATGATCCGACGGGCATAGGGGAAGAGGAACCGGGGACATTCCACCAGCAGGACCATTTCCATGTCCTCGGGTGAAACCCCTTCAATGGCGAACAGGCCGCCATAAAGCAGCTCGACCACGAACAGGGGGCCGTCTTCGCGCATGGCCTTGGCCGAAAGTTTGAGGTCGACCTCAAAGAGCCCATCATCCCGCCCGCGGGCGTTCATCTCGACGCCCATGTCGATCTGCGGCTGGGGACCGCCAGAGCGCAGGACATCGGGTGACAGCGGATTCTCAAAGCTCAAATCGCGGATGAACTGTGTCAGAACCCGGATGCCGGGCTCGGCGGCCTGACCGTTGGCAGGCGGCGCGGCGGACTGATCAGTATCGCTCATGACAAGGTTCCGTGATGATCGGGATGTCCGTTTACATCCGTTTCGAGGCCGCGGCTGCTAACATGAGGTTGGGGGCGATGCAATGACGGGCCTGTCGCGACGGCAATAACAGCCTATATGAAGACTTCCGTAACCCAGGTGAGCGACGAAACCCAAGTGCTTCAGATGATCATCTTTGCCGCCCTGGCCGCCGTGGTCCTGTTCCAGCTCTATTCGGTGCTGGGCCGCAGGATCGGTCGACAACCGGAAGACGCCGCGGCCGGTCCGGCCCTCGGTCCGCCGGTCAGCGAGCCGGGCCTGGTCCCGGAAACCCCCGCCCTGGATGGTGCTGCGGTTACGGGCCTGGCGGCCATCAAGGCCAGAGACAGTGGATTTGACCCCCTTAGCTTTCTGAATGGGGCCCGCTCCGCCTACCAGAAAATTGTCCAGGCCTTTGCGGCAGGCGACCGCGAAAGCCTGAAAGACCTGCTGTCGGCCCCGGTCATGGCCGCCTTCGACCGTGAAATTACGGCCCGGGAAGCCGCTGGTCGCACGGAAGCGATTGAGTTCCTGCAGTTTCCCCGGGCCGATCTGGAAAAAGCGATGGTCGAGGGTGAGATTGCCCGCCTGACGGTCCGCTTCCTCGGCGAATTGCGCAGCCGCACCAAGGGGCCGGAAGGGGAAGGGGTCGAGGACCGCCGGACGGCCGAACTCTGGACTTTCGAACGGACGCTGGACAGCCGTGATCCCAACTGGGTCCTTGTCCAGGTCGGCGCAGCGGAGGCCTGAAGCCATGCGGCCGGACAGGCTTGCAGCCGTCGCGGCCCTGCTGATCCTTGGCGCCTGTGCCAGCACGCCGAAGACGCTGCAGGTCCGGGTGCCTGTGCCCGCTCGGAATGTTGCCCCTGCCGAGCCGGTTCCGACCGCGCCCCCTCCGACCGCGCCCCCTCCGGGCGAGGTGTTGGCAGAGGGGTTTTCCGACCTGCCGGGATGGCCGCAGGAGGATCACGCAGGGGCCCTCCGGGCCTTCCTCCAGACCTGCATGGCCGCCCGTGACGCTGACATGGCCGTGGTCTGTCGCCGGGCGGGGACCATGATCGACCCCGATGAGGTCCACGCCCGCGCCTTTTTCGAAGACAATTTCCGCCCCGAGCGCCTGTCGGGGGAAGGCCTGCTTACCGCCTATTTTGCCCCGGAATACGAGGCCCGGACTGCGCCGGACGAAGATTTCTTCGCCCCTGTGCGGCCAAGGCCCGCTGACCTGATGATCCGGGACGGGCAGGCCTGGAAGTCAGGAGCCAACGGCACCCTGACCCCCTATCCTGACCGTGCCGCCATTGAGGCCCAGCCCAGCGCAGATGCCCTGGCCTGGATGCGGCCGGAAGACCTGTTCTTCCTGCAGGTCCAGGGATCCGGCGTCCTGACCTATGAGGATGGCCGGCGCGAAAAAGTGCTCTATGCCGGCAATAACGGTCAGGCCTTTGTCGGGATCGCCGCGCCCATGCGTCGCCAGGGCCTGTTGCCGGAGAACGGCACCTCCGGCGAGGCGATCCGGGCCTGGCTGTCTGCCCACCGGGGCCCTGAGGCCGAGGCCGTCATGCGCCTCAATCCCCGCTATGCATTCTTCCGGACAACGCCCGACGACGGCATTGCCCCCCTGGGCGCTGCGGGCCTGCCCCTGCCATCAGGCCGGGCCATTGCCGTCGACCCCAGACATCACGGCTATGGGGAGCTGATCTGGATCGATGCCGATGCGCCCAATCTGTCCGGTGCCTTTCCGGCCTATCAGCGACTGGTCAGCACCCTGGACACCGGTGGCGCGATCAAGGGCGAAATCCGGGCCGACCTCTATCTGGGTCAGGGGGCCGCCGCCGGGCTCGAGGCCGGTCGTGTCCGGCATGTCCTGCGCATGCACAAGCTGGTTCCCAGACCGTGAAGCGTCCCGTCCGCCCGGAGGAGCAGAGGCTCTGGTCCATGGTCGCCGCCACGGTCCATCCCCTGCCTGGCCGTCCTCATCCCGAGGGGCCGTCGGCCATTCCCGATACAGCAGCTCCAGGGGAGGCCCTGTCGCCGCCAAAGCCGGGGGCGGGCGGCCTGACGGCAGGGCCGGTTCCCGCAAGGCCCGGTCTTGCGCCGCCGCCGCCGTCCAAGGTCATCGAACCGGGCCGCCGACACCGGATTGCCCGGGAGCGCGACCCCATCGGTGCCCACATAGACCTGCACGGCATGGATCAGGCCCGGGCCCGCACGGTGCTGGAGGCCTTCATCTTCCGCAGCTGGAATGAGGGCATGCGGGCAGTTCTGGTGATTACCGGCAAGGGCCTGCGCGGAGACGGGGTCCTGCGGCGCATGACCCCCGAATGGCTGGCAGACGCGAGACTGCGGGATGTGGTGGCAGGCATTTCAGAGGCCCAGAGGCGACATGGGGGGGAGGGCGCGCTCTATGTCGCCCTCAAGCGTCACCCCCGCGCCTGACCCTTGCCCCAGCGGGCGGCCCAGGCGGTGATGCCCACATCGCCGGTGACATTGCCGATGGTCCGGGAAAAGTCCGGCAGGGTCTCCACGGCCAGCAACAGGGGCAGGAGCTCCATGGGGACTCCCATGGCCCCGCAGATCGGCACCATGGTTGCAAAGAAGGTTATGGAGCTGGCAACGCCCACGGCGGCAAGGCTGACAATGCAGGCGACGACGACCCCGACCGCCAGCTGGGCTGGCCCCAGATGCACCCCGTAAATGTGCGCCACATAGATGGCGACGGCCAGATTTCCGGCCGGGCTGGTGATCCGGAACAGGGCCACCGCCATGGGCAGGACCAGGCCCCTGACGCTCTGGGAGATGCCGAGCCTTTCCGTGGCTTCCAGCATGACCGGCAAGGACGCCAGGGAGGACTGGGTCGAGATCGCCATGGCCTCTACCGGGATCAGGGCGGTCAGCAGCTTTCCTCCCGGAATCCGCCCGCCGAAGACCGCCATGACCAGACCGAGCACCCCGGCCAGCAGGCACATGATCGAGACGATGATCACGTATTGACCCAGTATGCCAACCGCTCCGAAACCCGTCCTGGCACCCACCACAAAGGCCAGAAGGAAGACCCCCAGGGGGGCGATCTTCAGGACCCAGTCGACAATGACCATCATCGTCGCCTGGACCGCATCAAACAGGCTGAACAGCACCTCCCGTCGGCCGGTCTCCAGCCGGGTCGCGGCAAGGCCGAAAACCAGCCCGAAGAAGACGATGGAGGCCATCGCCCCCTCAGCTGCCGCCTTGACCGGATTGGCGGGAATGAAGGATTTCAGCATCTCCATCATGGGTGGCGAGGCGGGAACCTGGGAACCCAGGCCCACAGCCGAGGCACGCAGGGCTTCTGCCGCGGCCAGGGGTGCTGGCCACAGGTCCAGCAGGGCCGGGGTGGCGATGGCGGCAATGGTGGTCGAGACCAGGAGCATGACCGCAAAAACCAGCAGGGTGCGACCGGGCAGTCCGCCGCCCTTCAGGGTGCCGGCCGCCTGGGCCACGCCCACCACCAGCAGGGAAAAGACCAGGGGGATGATGGTCATGCGAAGGGCGTCGAGCCAGATGCCCCCCAGGGCCTCGCAGGTCGACACCAGCTGTGCCGCCAGACCCGGTTGCAGGTGCGGCGACAGGGCCCCGAGAACAAGGCCCAGGATCAGGCCAATGAGAATACGGGTTGTAAGGGCGTGGAACGTCATGGACGCAGGATTGCCACAAGTCGGGCCTGTGACCAGCTCAAAACGTAAATCCGACCCCGGCATGCTGAAGGCGCCTGCTCATCTGGCGGGTTTCTGCCTATGCTTGCCAACCATGCGTCCTGTCTTTCCCGCCCTTGTGTTCCTGGCCCTGGCTATGCCTGCGGCCGCGGCTGATCGGGGCAGCGTCCATCCCCGGGAGACCGTGCGGGATGCCGTCCTGGCACCCCTTGAGGATCTGAACCTGAAGGAAACGCCCATACCGGAGGTTCTGTCCCGGGCCCGATCGGAGCCCTATGCCCTTCATGGCCTGGATCACTGTGAGGCGATTGCTGCGGAAATAGGTCGGCTGGATGCGGCCCTGGGCCCTGACCTTGACGAGGTTCCGCCCCCGGACAGACGATCGGATGCCGCCCGGCTTGCTGCTGAGATCAAGGGTGCGGGTCTGGCCGAAGTGCGCGACAGGTCCCGATCCCTGCTGCCGGTTCGCGGCTGGGTGCGGAAAATCAGCGGTGCCGCCGCCCATGACCGTAAACTGGTCGCCGCCATCCGCGCAGGCGAGGTCCGGCGGGGCTTTCTGAAAGGCACGGGCATGCACATGAACTGTGCGCCGCCGGCGGCGCCGTCCTGGTTCGTTCCTCACAAGCCGAAGCCCCCATCCCCACCAGCCCGTCTGTGGGACAGGTTCCTGGCCTGGTTCCGCCAGTGGTGGCCGTGGCACCGATAGACGGCCCCTGCTTAACCCGGCTCGTTCTCAGGGTTCCGGCCGGCTTTTTCTGCGAGGCCCGATGTGCCCTCCCGGGCTTCGAGTTTCGCAGCCACCGCATCGAGGGAGACACCCGCTGCCGTAAGCAGGACGAGGAAGTGATAGACAAGATCGGCGCTCTCTGCGGCCAGACTGTCGGGATTGCCCTGAATGGCGGCGATGACCACCTCGACGGCTTCCTCCCCGAACTTCTTGGCGGGACGTTCAATCCCCTGGGCCAGCAGCTGGGCGGTATAGGAGCTGTCGGGATCAGTTCCCTGCCTGGCTGCTATGGTCGCTGAAAGCCGCGCCACGGCCTCTGAAAACCGGGTCATGCGTGCATCTCCGACTGGCGAACGGGTATGCCTGCCGCAGCCATGGCCGCCTTGACCTGGGCGATGGAGACATCTCCGAAGTGGAAGATCGAGGCGGCGAGGACGGCATCGGCCCCACCGGTCAGGACCGCGTCGACCATATGCCGGGCATTTCCGGCACCACCCGAGGCGATCACCGGCACATTTACCGCCGACGTGACGGCTTTCAGCAGGTCCAGATCATAGCCGGTCCTGGCCCCATCTCGGTCCATGGAGGTCAGCAGGATCTCGCCAGCCCCGCGTTTTACCGCGTCCACGGCATAATCCACCACATCCAGGCCGGTGTCAGTCCGGCCGCCATAGGTGAAGACCCGCCAGCCGTCATTGCCGCGGCCGCCCCCCGAAACCGACGGACCGTGCTTGGCGTCAATGGCCACCACGACTGCCTGGGACCCGAAGGCATCGGCGCAGTCGCTGATCAGATCGCGGTTTTCTACGGCGGCGGTGTTGATGCTGATCTTGTCGGCCCCGGCCAGCAGCAGGCGCCTTGCATCCTCAACCTTGCGGATGCCGCCCCCGACCGACAGGGGCATGAAGCAGACATCCGCCGTCCGGGCGATGACGTCGAGAATGGCCCCCCGGCCTTCATGGCTGGCGGTGATGTCCAGGAACATCAGTTCATCAGCCCCGGCCGCATCATAGGCCCGGGCCTGTTCCACCGGATCGCCGGCGTCGCGCAGGGCGACGAAGTTCACGCCCTTGACCACCCGGCCATCCTTGACGTCGAGACAGGGTATGACGCGGACCTTGAGCATCAGAGGGCGACTTTCAGGGCCTCGGCCGGATCAATGGCCCCGTTATAGAGGGCGCGGCCAAGAACGGCGCCGGCGATGGGTGTGCCCTTGTGGGCCTGGAGCCGGACAATGTCATCGACCGTGGCCAGACCGCCTGCGGCTATGACCGGAATGGAAACGGCGTCGGCTATGGCCCCGAAGGCTTCGACATCGAAGCCCATGACCGTTCCGTCCCGGTCGATGTCGGTGATGATCAGGGCCCCGACCCCGCCATCCTCGAACCGCCTGGCCACCGTCACGGCGTCGAGATCCGTGCTTTCGGTCCAGCCCTGGGTGGCAACCTTGCCGCCGCGGATGTCGATGCTGACCGCAATCTGTTCCGGCCAGAGGAAGGCGGCCTCATTGACGATGTGGGGCAGGGTCACGGCAATGGTGCCAAGGATTACCCGGGAAACTCCGGCCTCGATCCAGCGTTCGATGTCCTTGAGGGAGCGGATGCCGCCCCCCAGCTGGACGGGAACCGAAACGGATTCAAGTATGGCCTCCACGGCTTTTTCATTGATGGCCCGCCCCTCGACGGCACCGTTCAGGTCGACCACATGCAGCCAGTGGAACCCGGAGCCCGCCCAGGCCCGGGCCTGATCGGCGGGGGAGGCGTTGAACACGGTGGCGGTATTGAGGTCGCCATGGAGGACGCGCACGCACTGGCCGTCCTTGAGATCGATGGCCGGATAAAGGATCAAGGTCGCCACTCCAGGAAGCGCGCCAGCAGGGCCAGACCGGCGCTCTGTGACTTTTCAGGATGAAACTGCACGCCCGCAACATTGTCCCGGGCGACCGCGGCGGGGAAGGCCCCGCCATGATCGACATAGGCCGCCACATGGGCGGGGTCGTCCGGAAAGAATGCGAAGGAGTGGGTGAAATACATGGGGGCGTCGCCAATCCCGGCAATCAGGGGCGGGCCGTGCGGATCCATCAGGTTGTTCCAGCCCATATGCGGCACCTTGGCCTCCGGAGTGGAGGGGGAAATGCGCTTCACGTCGCCGGGAATCCAGCCCAGACCTGTGGTCTCGCCAAACTCCAGCCCACGGCTGGCGACCAGCTGCATGCCGACACAGATTCCGAGAAAGGGCCTGCCCTTGCGACGGACAGCTTCATCCAGAGCCGCTTCCAGACCTGGCCTGGCCTGAAAGGCCCGCATGCAGGCGGCGAAGGCTCCGACGCCGGGCAGGACAATACGGTCGGCGCTGAGGATATCTTCCGGTGCACAGGTCACGACGATTTCCGCCGTGCCGTCAGCCGCACGGATGAGCGCCTTTTCAGCCGAGCGCAGATTGCCCGAGCCATAGTCGATCAGGGCGACCTTGTTCATCGGATCTAGAGCACGCCCTTGGTGGAGGGGGCCTGGCCCAGGGTCTTGGGGTCCAGCTCGACCGCGTCACGCAGGGCCCGGGCCAGGGCCTTGAAACCGCTCTCGGCAATATGGTGGCTGTTGTCCCCATAGAAGGTTTCCAGGTGGACGCAGGCCCCGCAGTTCATGGCAAAGGCGTGGTGGAATTCCTTGAACAGCTCGGTGTCCATGTCGCCGACCTTGGGGGTCCTGTAGGTCACCTTCCAGATCAGATAGGCGCGGTTGGACAGGTCCAGGGCGCAACGGGTCAGGGTCTCGTCCATGGGAACATAGGCATGGCCGAACCGCCGGACACCCTTGAAACCGTCGAGGGCCTGGTTGAAGGCCTGACCCAGGACAATGCCGGTATCTTCCACCGTGTGGTGCTGGTCGATATGCAGGTCGCCCTGGGTGCGGACCCTGAGGTCAAAGCCCCCGTGCCGGGCAAAGCTGTCCAGCATGTGGTCGAAAAAGCCGATACCGGTGGCGATGTCAGAAACGCCGGTTCCATCCAGGTCGAGGCTGATCTCGATCTGGGTCTCCTTGGTATTGCGAACCACCTGGGCTGTGCGCGCCATGATCAGAGTCCCTTCTGCGCGGCCAGATCGGCCAGGCGGACCTGCGGCCGCGGGCCATAATGCGAAATGACTTCGGCCGCCGCCAGCGAGCCCAGCTGGCCGCAGACCTCCAGGGGCCGGTCGGCGGCGAGGCCGAACATGAAGCCGGCGGCATACTGGTCTCCGGCACCGGTGGTGTCGATCACCCTGTCGACGGAAAAGGCCGCAACTTCCACGGCTTCGGTTCCGCGCAGGATGACAGACCCCCCTGCGCCGCGGGTCACTGCCGCCAGCTTGACCTTGGTCCGCAGGCGGCTGAGGGCCTCCAGGAAATCATCGGTCTCGAACAGGGTGCAGACTTCATTCTGGTTGGCGAAGACCAGGTCTACCTGGGTTTCGAGGAAGGCCAGCAGGCCTTCCCGATGACGCTCGGCGACAAAGCCGTCCGAGAGGGTCAGGGCGATCATCCGACCACTGGCCCGGGCCAGGCCTGCGGCCTTGGCAAAGGCACGGCGGGCGGCTTCAGCGTCGAACAGATAGCCTTCCAGATAGACGATCCGGGCCGCCTCGATGATTTTCGCGTCGACATCGTCAGCGGTGAATTCCGTGGAGGCCCCCAGGAAGGTGCACATGGTGCGCTCGCCGTCCGGGGTGACATTGATCAGGCTGCGGGCTGTGGCGGGACCGCCGATCAGGGGTGGGGTGTCGAAATGGGCCCCGATGGCCCGCATGTCATGGACGAAGACGTCGCCGAGCTGGTCCTTTGCCACCTTGCCCATATAGGCAGCCCGTCCGCCGAAGCTGGCAATGCCGGCAATGGTATTGCCTGCTGATCCGCCAGAGGTTTCGACCCCGGCCGCCATGCGGGAATAGAGGTCGGTGCTGCGGACCTCATCGACCAGCATCATGGCCCCCTTGTCGAGACCTTCGGCCTGGAGGAAGGTGTCCTCGGCGGGCGCGATCACATCGACAATGGCATTGCCGATGGCGGCGACGTCGTAAAGCAGCGTCATGGGGCAGGAACTTTCGGCAAGGTCGACCTGGGCGGCTGACTACAGGTAAAGCCGCCCTTGGGCAACGCAGGGCCTGTTGTCACAGGCTCCATCAGGCATGAATTTCAGAAAAGGATCTGGAGGATGGGCAAAATCTTGAACCTGGCGGCTGTCTTGATCCTGCTTCTGATGGCGCCTCAGGCCCGGGCCTCGGGGTCATCGGGTGACGGGTGGACACCGGTGGATCCGGAAAACCTGCTGGTGATCGACACCAGCCGGGGCCGAATTCTGGTGGCCATGTCGCCGGAGCTGGCCCCCAGGGCGGTAGAGCGGATCCGGCTACTGGCGCGGGAGCATGTCTATGACGGCCTGCTGTTCCATCGGGTGATTGACGGCTTTGTCGACCAGACCGGAAATCCCAATAATCGCGACGGCGGGGTCTCCAGCCATGGCGACCTGGCACCGGAATTCGTCGCCCGGCTGAGCCCCGGACACTTCCTGGCCGTCCGCTCGGCCAGTGACAGCCAGCAGGGTTTTGTCGGCGCGGTTCCGGCGGAAGCCGTCCCGGCGGCGGAGGCTGCCCGGTCTGCCGACGGCAAGCTGCGTCTCTGGGGGGCCTATTGCCCTGGCGTGGCCGGCATGGGCCGCCAGGCCGATCCCGGCAGCGCCAATTCCGAAATCTTCTTCATGCGGGATTCCAGCCGGCGGCTGGATCGCGACTATACGGTCTGGGGCAGGGTGGTGGTCGGTCTCGATGTCGTCCGGGCCGTTGCGGTGGGTGAGCCCCCGGCCAAGCCTGACAGGATGATCAGGGTGGCGGTCGCTGCGGATCTGCCTGTCGGCAGCCGACCCGGTATCGAGATCATGAAGGGGACGTCTCCGGTCTTCCGCAAGCTGGTTTCGAAGGCGCGCAGGGCCCGGGGCGCCGATTTCACCGTCTGTGATTTGGAGCTTCCCGCCCGGCCTGTCCCCTAAGTCTTGCCCCGGGAGGGGCAGAGGTCGGCAAGCGGGCACGCATCACATTTCTGTCGCCGGGCCAGGCAGACATAGCGTCCGTGCAGGATCAGCCAGTGATGGGCCCTGACCCTGGCGGCTTCAGGGACAATGGCCATCAGTTCGGCCTCGACCTGATCCGGGGTCCTTCCCCTGGCCAGACCCAGACGATGGGCAACGCGGAAGACATGGGTATCGACGGCAATGGCCGGTTCAATACCCAGCTCATTGAGCACGACGCTGGCGGTCTTGCGGCCAACCCCCGGCAGGGCCTGAAGATCGTCGCGGTTCAGCGGAACCTCGCCCCCATGCTGCTCGACAATGATCCTGGCGGCGGCGATGACATTCCTGGCCTTGGTCCGGAACAGGCCGATGGACGAGATCAGCGGGATCAGTCCGTCCTCCCCCAGGGCCAGCATGGCCTCGGGGGTGTCGGCCACGGCAAACAGTCTGGCTGTGGCCTTGTTGACCTGGACGTCAGTGGCCTGGGCCGACAGGGCGACCGCGGTGACCAGGGTATAGGGGCTGGAATAGTCCAGCTCGGTGCGGGGGTCCTCCGACAGGCTTTCGAACCGTGTGAAGATCTCGCTGATGCGCGCCCGCTCGGCGGGGGCCAGACGACGGGAGGGTTGAGATTGCGGTGACTTTGCCATTCCGTAACCATGGGGTGATCGCCCCCCTTTCGCCAAGTCCCTGTCAGGCGTAGTCCTAGGGCAGGGTCTGACTTTCGCGAGGCAGGAGCTTTGGACGATCTCGTTTTCATGGACGCCGAAATCCGGCCGCACCGGTCCCTGTCGGAAAAGGGATTCATTGTGCTGATTTCGGTGGTCACGGCCGTGAACTGTATCTGTGCCGCGGTCTTTCTGGCCATGGGGGCCTATTTCGTTCCCTTCTTCCTGGGTCTTGATGTGGTGGCGGTGCTGGTTGCCTTTCTGTCCAGCTATGCGGCGGCGCGGCAGATCGAGCGGGTCCTGGTGACCGATCGCAGCGTCAGGATCACCTATGAGACGCCGGGGGCCGTCCGGCTGGTCTGGGAAAGCCCGACCGCCTTCACCCGGGTCAATCTCTATGCCGATGATGATCAGTTGCAGGATCTCCGGGTCGCCCTGTCCGGCAAGGAGGCCCAGGTCGCCCGCGCGCTCGGCCCGGCAGAGCGGGCACAGTTTGCAGACGCCCTTGAGGGGGCCATCCATCAGGCGCGACGTACGCGATACGTGGTCTAGGCATGGCCTTCAGCGATGATGAGGTGGAGCGCTATGCCCGGCATCTGGTCCTGCGCGAGGTCGGCGGGCCAGGTCAGCAGGCGCTGAAGGCCGCCAGGGTCGCCCTGGTGGGAGCGGGTGGTCTGGGTGCGCCTGCCGCGCTCTATCTGGCCGCAGCGGGCATCGGGGCCCTGACCCTGGTGGATCCCGACGTGGTGGATCTCAGCAATCTCCAGCGCCAGGTCCTCTATGCCGAGGCCGACCTGGGTCGCCCCAAGGTCGAGGCCGCCGCTGCCAGGCTCAGGACCCTGAACCCGCATGTCGGTGTGACCGCCATCCAGGTGGCCCTGACGGGAGAAACCGCCCTCGACCTGTTGTCAGGCCATGATCTGGTGCTGGACGGCACGGACGACTTTGCCACCCGGTTTGCGGTCAATGAGGCCTGTTTCCAGCTCGGCCTGCCCCTGGTTTCGGGCGCCATGGGCCGCTGGACCGGACAGGTCGGCGTCTTTGGTGCCCGACCCTGCTATCGCTGTCTGGTTCCTGACATTCCGCCGGATGCCGAGACCTGTTCGGCGGTGGGCGTCATCGGCGCCCTGGCCGGAGTGATCGGCTCGATGATGGCCCTGGAGGCGATCAAGCTGATCACCGGGGCGGGAGAGCCCCTGACCGGGCGTCTGCTGATCTATGATGCCCTGTCGGCCCAGACCCGGACCGTGAAGATCGGGGCTGATCCGGGATGCCCGACCTGCGGCGGTCTAGAGCATTGACGACAGGACCCGGTCCGGTGGCCGGTGGCCGTCCATCCAGGTCTTGAGGTTGATGATCACCTTCTCGCCCATTTCCGTCCTGGCCTCGACCGTGGCAGACCCGAGGTGCGGCAGAAGCACGGCATTGGGCAGGTCCAGGAGCTTGGGATTGATGGCGGGTTCAAACTCGAACACATCGAGCCCGGCCCCGGCGATTCCACCGGCCGCCAGCAGGTCGGCCAGGGCGCCCTCGTCGATGATTTCCCCCCGGGCCGTATTCACCAGGACCGCGTGCGGCGACATCAGTTTCAGGCGCCTTGCCGAGAGCAGGTGATAGGTGGCGGGCGTGTGCGGGCAGTTGACCGAGATGATGTCCATCCGGGCCAGCATCTGGTCCAGGCTCTCCCAGTAGGTCGCCTCAAGCTCCTCGGCAATGCGCGGGCTGACCGGCTTGCGGTTGTGATAGTGGATCTGCATGCCGAAGGCCCGGGCACGGCGGGCGACGGCCTGACCGATGCGGCCCATGCCGATAATGCCCAGGCGCTTTCCGGAAACCCTGCGCCCCATCATCCAGGTGGGCGCCCAGCCGGTGAAATCCCCGGCCTGGGCGACATTGGCCCCTTCGACGATCCGGCGGGAGACGGCCATCATCAGGGCCAGGGTCAGATCGGCGGTGTCTTCGGTGAGCACGCCCGGGGTGTTGGTGACCAGAATGCCACGGGCATGCGCCGCAGCGACATCAATGTGATCGACGCCAGCCCCGAAATTGGCGATCAGCTTCAGGCGGTCGCCGGCATGGGCAAGGACTTCAGCGTCGATCTTGTCGGTAATGGTCGCCACCAGGGCGTCGCACTGGCCCACAGCCTCGACAAGCTCCTGTCGGGTAAAGGGCCTGTCCTCCAGGTTCAGCTTTGTATCGAACAGCTCCCGCATGCGCGTTTCCACGGTATCGGGGAGCCGTCGGGTGACGATGACGTGCGGCTTGCGCGTGGACATGGTGGGCAGACTTCAAAAATAAGCGAGTGATCGAGGCTCTAGAGCATGTTCCGAAAAGTGGGAACCGGTTTTCGGATCGCAACATGCTCTAGCTTGTTGAATTAGAGCCCCTTTTGTCCCTTAGGACGTTTCCGTCTGAAAGGAAAAGGCTCTAGCGTGTTTGCGTCCAAACCTCTAGCAAGGGGCGCATGAACGGCCAAGGCAAGCCTCACGCTCCGCGCGCGAATGGGCGCAGGTTGATGACAATTCTGGCGACCCTGAGCGCCTTTGCCAATGCCGCGTGGGCGGCTCCTGTGGCGGATACGCCTTCGGGCCTGCCCGTACCGCGCTATGTCTCGCTGAAATTCCAGACGGTGAATGCCCGGGTTGGACCGGGGGATGACCATCGTCTGCTGTGGATCTACCACGCCCGCGGCCTGCCGGTTCAGGTGGTGGCCGAAAGCAGCGAGTGGCGCAGGATCTGCGATCCCGATGGCAGTCTGGCCTGGGTGCACAAACGCACCCTCGACGCATCCCGCACGGTCATCCGCACGGCCCTTCCGCCGCTTGCCCTGCAAGGTGGCGACAGGACATCAGCCAGGGTGGTGGCCTTTCTGAGGTCCCGGGCCATAGCCAGTCTGACCAAATGCGATGAAAAAGGCTGGTGCAGGGTCAAGGTTGACGGGGTCTCGGGCTGGATCCCCAAGCCCGAGGTATGGGGCCTGGACGCCCATCCCCAGTGCGGCACCGTCCTGCGACCGGAACCCCCGACCGATTCCGAACATTGAGCAAGTCGCCGGGCTCTGATAGCCCTGCGCCCTAATCGAAAGAAAAGACCAACGTGACCACTGAAAACCAATATGCGGGCCCGATGGCTCAATCCCATTACAGCCGGGAAGAGCTTCTGTCCTGCGCGCGGGGTGACATGTTCGGCCCCGGGAATGCCCAGCTTCCGGCTCCGCCCATGCTGTTGTTTGACCGCATCATTCAGATCGATGATGTGGGGGGCGCGCATGGCAAGGGCGTGATCCACGCCGAATTCGACATCAACCCCGACCACTGGTTCTTCGATTGCCACTTCCTGGGCGATCCGGTCATGCCCGGCAGTCTTGGTCTTGATGCCCTCTGGCAGCTGGTTGGCTTTTATCTGGGCTGGATCGGTGGCAAGGGCCGGGGCCGTGCGCTCGGCTGCGGCGAGGTGAAATTCGGTGGTGAAGTTACCCCCGACATCAAGACGGTCACCTACAGGATTGAAATGAAGCGCGTGATCAATCGTCGCCTGGTCATGGGAATCGGCGATGGCGTTCTGGAAGCTGATGGCGTTCCCATCTATTGGGCGCAGGATCTGCGAGTTGGTCTTTACCAGAGGCCCTGATCGGGGGTTCTCGGCCTATGCCACAGGGGGCAGGAAACATGCGTCGCGTCGTCGTCAGCGGGATGGGCATTGTCTCATCCATCGGCAATAATTCCAGTGAGGTCCTGACCTCCCTGCGCGAGGCCAGGTCGGGGGTGATCGCGGCGCCTGAATATGCGGAGATCGGGTTCCGCAGCCAGGTGCATGCGGCCCCGCAGATCGACTGGGAGTCCCTGGTCGACCGCAGGGCCGCACGGTTCCTGTCGCAGGGCACGGGCTATGGTCACATTGCCATGGAGCAGGCCATTGCCGATTCCGGTCTGGAGCCTGATCAGGTGTCCAATGACATGACGGGCCTGATCGTCGGGTCGGGGGGGCCCTCCACCCGGGCGATCATCGAGTCGGCGGCGACGGCCAGGGAGCGCGGCCCCAAGCGGATCGGCCCCTTTGCGGTTCCCAAGGCCATGAGCTCGGGCGCCTCGGCCACCCTGTCCACCTGGTTCAAGATCCGCGGCCTCAACTTTTCCATTTCATCGGCCTGCGCTACCTCCACCCACTGCATTGGCGTCGGCTATGAGCAGATCGCCATGGGCAAGCAGGATGTGGTGTTTGCTGGCGGCACCGAAGAGCTCGACTGGACCCTTTCGGTGCTGTTTGACGCCATGGGGGCCATGAGCTCCAACTTCAACGACACCCCGGCCGTGGCCAGTCGGGCCTATGACGCGGCCCGGGACGGCTTCGTCATTGCTGGGGGTGCCGGCATTCTGGTGCTGGAGGAATACGAACACGCAAAGGCCCGCGGTGCGAAGATCTATGGGGAAGTGGTGGGCTATGGTGCCAATTCCGACGGCCATGACATGGTCGCCCCTTCCGGCGAGGGTGCCGTGCGCTGCATGCGCATGGCCATGGCCGGGGCGGGTGGTCGCAGGATCGACTATCTGAACCCGCACGGCACCTCGACGCCCGTGGGGGATGAAAAGGAAATGGGCGCCGTCCGCGACGTGTTCGGTGACGCCGCGCCCTTCATCTCGTCCACCAAATCGCTGACCGGCCACAGTCTGGGTGCGGCCGGCGCGCAGGAGGCGATCTACAGCCTTCTGATGCTCAATAACGGCTTCCTGGCCGAGAGTGCCCACATCGAAAACCTCGACCCGATCTTCGAGGGCCTGCCCATCCTGCGCAAGCGGGAGGACCGGCAGGTCGAGACGGTCATGTCCAACAGCTTCGGCTTTGGCGGGACCAATGGTTGCCTGGTCATGGCCAGGGTCTGAAGACAAACTTCTGCAGGAGAGACCTCATGGCCGACGACTATCAGATGCTCAAGGGTGAGCTGATGAAGGGCAAGAAGGGCATTGTGACCGGGGTGGCCAACCACCAGTCCATCGCCTGGGGCATAACCCTGCAACTGGTGGCCCAGGGTGCCGAAGTGGCCCTGTTCTACCTGCCTGGCATGGAGCGGCGCGTGATTGCCCTGGCCGAGTCGGTCGGGATCAAGATCCTGGCACCGGTTGATGTCACCGACGACGCCTCCATGGATGGCGGCTTTGCCACGGTCGAGCAGGCCTTTGGCAAGATCGACTTCTTCGTGCACTGCCTGGCCTTCGCGCCGCGGGACCAGATCAAGGGCTCCTTCGTGGACAATGCCACCCGGGAGGGTTTCCTCCAGGCCATGGACATCTCGGCTTACAGTTTCGTGGACTGTGCCCGGCGCTCGGCAAAAATGATGCCCGACGGGGGTTCGCTGATTTCCATGACCTATCTGGGGTCGGAGCGGGCGATCCCCAATTACAACACCATGGGCGTCGCCAAGGCAGCGCTTGAGGCGGCCACCCGCTATATCGCCCGGGATCTGGGGCCAAAGGGCATCCGCGCCAATGCCATTTCGGCCGGCGCCATGAAGACCCTGTCCCTGGCCGGGATTTCCGGCGGCCGGGGCATGCTCGCCCAGGGCCGGGCCCTGTCTGCCCTCAAGGAAGACACGTCCATGGAAGGCGTTGCAGGTGCCGCCCTCTGGCTGCTTTCGGACCTGGGCCGGTCGACCACGGGGGAAATCGTTCACGTGGACGCCGGTTTCCATATGATGGGGCTGCCCGATGGCGGGGACGAGTAAGACAAAACCGGCCCCTGACGGTTTCGACGCCGATGTGATCATTGCCGGTGCCGGCATGGCAGGTGCCACCCTGGCGCTTGCCCTTAAACACGGGGGTCTCCGGCCCCTGCTGATCGACCCGGTGGTCTTCGACGCCCAGCTGGAAGAGAGCTTTGATGGGCGCTCAGCGGCCATTTCGTTTGCCAGTTTCCGTCAATGGCGGACCCTGGGTCTTGCAGCAAACCTTGAGCCCCATGCCCAGAGGATCGAACAGATCCTGGTGACGGATGGCCGCAGGCCCGGGGCTTCGGTGGGCCCGGCCTCGCCCTTCCATCTGCGCTTTGACTCCGCCGAGATTGCCGACCGGTCTGGGGGTGAGCCCCTGGGTTATCTCCTGGAAAACCGACGTACCCGCGCCGCCCTCGCCGCCGAGGTTATCGCGCAGGACATTCCCGTCCTTGCCCCTGCCCGGGTGGCCCATGTGGACCTGAAGGATGACGCCGCCGAAGTCCGGCTTGAAGATGGCCGTGTCTTGCGCGCGCCCCTGGTGGTCGGCGCGGAAGGTCGCGCCTCGGTCATTCGACAGGCGGCCGGCATAGGCGTCACCGCCTGGGACTATGGCCAGATGGGCGTGGTGGCCACTGTGCGGCTGGAGCAGCCCCACCAGGGGGTCGCCCACGAATACTTCCTGCCCGGTGGCCCCTTTGCCATCCTGCCGCTTACCGAAAACCGTGCCAGTCTGGTCTGGACCGAAACCACGGCCCACGCCAAGGCCCTGAAGGCGGCGCGACCTGAAATCTTCCACGCCCATCTCATGCGGCGGTTCGGCGACTTCCTGGGTGATGTCCGGGTTGAGGGTCAGGTCTTCATCTATCCGCTCTCCCTGCAACTGGCCGACCGCCTGACCGCGCCGCGGGCCGTTCTGTTGGGAGACGCAGCGCACGGGGTTCACCCGATTGCCGGCCAGGGTCTGAATCTCGGCCTCAAGGACGTTGCCGCCCTGGCCCAGGTCCTGGCGGAAGCGGCCCGGATTGGCGAAGACATCGGCTCTGAACTGGTGCTTCAGCGCTATTCCGCCTGGCGGCAGTTCGACAATGTCATGCTGGCGGCCAGCTTTGATCTGTTCGTCCGGGTGTTTTCCAACGACAATCCGCTGCTGCGGTTGGCCCGGGGTGTCGGCATGTCAGTGGTCAACAGCATCGGCCCGGCCCGGCGTTTCTTCATGCATGAGGCAGGCGGTGCTACAGGTGACCTGCCAAGGTTACTGCGCGGCGAGGTGCCATGACGGGCTGATCTGCCACCGCCTTCCGTCAGCTGCGCAATCCGTTCAGGGCACCCATGCCCTCTTTTATGTCCATGTCGCCCTCGAAGGCGGTCAGCATGTCAATGATTTCCCGGGTTGGTGCCGTAAGGCTCAGGCTGTCCCTGAACCGGTATTGCCAGAAACTGGCCAGGTGGGAGATCGCGCCGATCCGTTCGCCCAGAACCATGAAAAGGGCCGGGGCGTTGATCAGGAAGTCCCTGAAAGCTGTCGGCTTGTCCCGTCGGGTCAGGTCCAGATAGGCAGTGTCATACACTTTCAGGACATCGATGACCTCTTTGCGCCTGTCCTGGATCGCCTTTCGCAGGCGTGTCTTGGCGCTTTCGATGCCGCGCTTCTGGTCATGGCCCCGATCTCCGAAGCCCTGCAGAAGCGGCAGCTCCTTGAGAAGTCGCGCGACCCTGGGGCCCATATCTGCCAGGGCCCATTTGTAATACAGGAACCCTTTCCAGCAGAATATTCCCTCCTGGTAGGAGTCGGAATCCAGACGCAGGACGTCGCGGAGGGGTTCCAGGTAGTCGTTGATCCTGTTGGACATCAGGTAGTTGGCCATTTTCCTGGGATGATCGTGGCTGTTTCCCGGAAAAGCCATGGAGATCAGGTCGCGGATCTGGCCCGCAACGAAATCATGCATCCGTGCCAGATCGGATGCCGAAATGGCAAAATAGACCGTCGAAATACTGAATCCCTGGCGCACAAGATGCTCCCGCAACAGGAAGGGGTCCAGGGAGGGTATGCTGTCCAGGGCGCCGAGCAGGGAAATATCCTGGCTGTCCTCCCGGCCCGTGAGTTCATTGACGATCCCCGTCCAGCCCCGCTGGCCAACGAAGAAGGACTTGCCGCCGAGGGTGAGGTCCTGGCGATCAAAGGGAATGATGACCTTTGTTGCTGCATGTTTCTCGCTGCTGAAAACAAACCGCTCATCAGCGCGAAGACTATGTTTCAGGATAAGTGACTGATTCAGAAGATGGTTTCTGAAGAAGGGTTCCGTGCGGTATTCCGGGGTCTTGCCGTGTTCCTTTGCGATCGCCAGCAGGTTCAGCAAGCGGCTGGTCGATGCGGTTTGCTGCAGGACTTCGAGACTCCGCACGGAGGGATCACGGCTGGTGACCATGGTCCTATGCACGGGAGCCGGGGAAAAGAACCCTGGTCGGGACCTCAGACAGGCCCCCGACGTCATGCGTCGACACGGGCCTTGTGCAAGATCGGGCGTAGACAGGTGACATCGCGAAATGGCCTTCCGGACCGCAGGAGGATGCGCCTGGAAGAGCGGGCGGGCGCCCATGGAAGGGAGCATGTAATGCCCTGGCCCTTACAGGACCCATTCGGACATTCTTGTCACTCTGGGCTGTGGGTTGCCTTCCCACAATCCTGCCGTCAGGGGATCCGATCCGGGTCTATCAGTGACCCTGCCCCAATCTGCCCCCGCCTATTCGGAAAGGTCGCGGGCCTCTTCGGGCAGCATGATCGGCACACCGTCGCGGATCGGATAAGCCAGCCTGGCCCGCTTGCTGACCAGTTCGCTGCGCGCCCGATCATAGTCCAGGGGGCCGTGGGTGACCGGGCAGACCAGAACCTCCAGCAGGCGGGGGTCGATCTCGTCCATCATCATGTCGGGAAGGCTGTCATCGGTCATGGGAGACATCCTACTGCAGACTCTGTGGCGAGTCGTCATCCCGATTCTGGGCGTCGATCTCCAGCAGGGTGGTGAGGATTTCTGTCCGCTCGACCAGGCTGGGAGCTTCCAGAAGGGCCTGCTTTTCGGCCGGAGAAAAGGGCAGGCCCATGGCCAGGCTGTTGACCAGGGAGTCCAGGGGCGCCACGGCCGCGCTCCGCCAGTCAATGGCGAGGTTCTGGCGGTTGAGGTAAAGCTTCAAGGCCCGGGCGAACCGGCTGTCCTCAAAGACCTCGCCGCCGTCATCCTCATCCGACAGATCGACGGCAAAGGGGCCGAAGGCGGCGCGGACCTGGCGATAGGGGGTCAGAACCGTCAGTTCCCCGTCCAGGGCGAAGCGGCAAACCCCGGTCAGGGTGATCAGATAGGTGCCGTCAGAGGCCTCGTTGAAGCTGGTGATCTTCCCGGCGCAACCGACCTGGGCCAGGTTGGGTCGGGACTTCTCGCCGCCTGTGGTCTGGATCATGCCGATGATCCGGTCAGCCGCCATGGCGTCATCGATCATGTTCAGATAGCGGGGCTCGAAAATCCGCAGGGGCAGTTCACCCCCGGGCAAGAGGACGGTGCCGTCGAGAGGGAAGACGGGAATGACCTGGGGCAGTTCGACTGCGCGCTCGCCCATCTCAGGAAAACAGGATGGAGGAGAGGCGACGACGGCCGGCGCGCGCAACGTCCGAGCCAGCGCCCGCCGCTTCAAAGACCGTCAGCAACTGCTTGCGGGCCGCTTCGTCATTCCAGGTGCGGTCCTGTTCGATCAGGGTCAGCAGGTGGTCTGCCGCCCCCTGCCACTGACCGCGCCCGGCCAGGGCCTTGGCCAGTTCGAACCGGGCCTCCATGTCCGTGGGATCGGCCGCCAGTTTCTGTTCGAAGGCGGCCGTATCCGAGGGCGCCTCCGCCGCCAGGGCCAGGGCCGCCCTGACACTGTCGAGATCGGCGTTCCTGGTGCCGGCCGGCGCCATGTCGGCGATTTCCCGGGCGCGGTCGGCGTCGCCACTTTCCAGATAGACCCGGGCCATGCCGCCCAGGGCCCTGATGTTTTCCGGATCCTCCTGCAGAACCTGGGCGAAGGCCCGGGCTGCGCCGCCAAGGTCGCCCTGGTCCAGGCTTTCCTTGCCCATGGCCAGCAGCTCATCCGTCGCGTCGGCGGGGGCCATGGCCGCCAGCTTGTCTACAAAGGCCTTCACCTGGCTCTCGGGCAGGGCGCCATTGAAGGCGTCCACGGGCCGACCGCCCACAAAGGCAAAGACGGCGGGAATGGACTGGACCCTCAGCTGGCCGGCGAACTGGGGATGCTGGTCAATGTCGATCTTGACCAGCTTGACCTTGCCCTTGGCAGCCTGGACGGCGCGCTCAATGGCGGGGCCCAGTTGCTTGCAGGGGCCACACCAGGGTGCCCAGAAATCGACAATGACCGGGGTGGTCTTCGAGGTCTCTATGACGTCAGCCATGAAGCCCTGGTCCGTGCCGTCCTTGATCAGGTCGGCGGCGGCGCTGGCAGAGGTTTCACCAATCAGGGTCATGTCGTGGCTTCCAGAAATTCCATGCGGCTAAAATGGGCCGACACGAGACAATCTTCAACGCCGGAAAGCCGCCTCATCGAGGGCCATGGCCAGAAAATCCACAACCAAGGGCGTAATTTCGAGGCTGCGCAGGAATTTCCGGAAGTCCGCCTGGGTCAGGGTGGTGGTGGCGGTATTGGTCAGGGGGTGGAAATTCACCTGCCCGGCCTCCGCCAAGGCCTTATCGAGGACAAAGGTCGCCCGCCGCTCGATGTCATTGATCAGGGCCAGGGCGGTCACTGAACCGGGCGTCACCCCCAGCACCTCGACCATCAGGTCTGCCGACCCGAAGGACAGGCGGGCCGATCCGATCACTGTGTGCAGACGTTTCAGGTCAATGACCGTGTCGTCCCTGGCCGAAATCAGCCAGATCCGCCCTTTGGCGTCCTTGAGGAACAGGTTCTTGGTATGGGCCCCGGGGATGTCATCCTTGATCCCTTCGCCCTCGCCCACATGAAAGACCGCCTCATGGTCGGTGGTCACCGGGGCGGCGCCCAGGCCGGTCAGGAAGGACAATATGTCGTCGCGGGTCTTCATGGGCCGGGACATAACCTCAAGCTCCGGACGGGTCGATGGGGTGGGACCATTTTCCGGCCGCCATCCATCTCTGTTGCAGAAAGCCGGCAGGCTCTTGCCAAAGGCGGTCCCGCTTGGCCAAACTCGGGTCTTGATGCTGCCGCAGGGCAGCCCAGGGGACGGGCCGGGGAGTCTGAAGCGACATGTGCAATGCCTGTGATGCGAAATTCATGCAGTTCATGCGGTCCTATCAGGGCCGCCGGGACGTGCTGCGGGGATTGGGCGCGGGCTTTGTCGCCACAGCCGTGGCCGCGGGCCCGACCAGAGCCGCAGGCAAAAGCGGGGTTGCCGACAGCATACATCTGGCCAGTCGCGTCCATACCATGGACAGCCACAACACCCTGGCCCAGGCCGTGGCCGTGCGGAAGGGCCGCATACTGGCGGTGGGCAGCCGTGCCGACATTCTGGCTTTGAAGGGTCCGCGCACCCGGGTTCATGACTTCGGCGACATGACCATACTGCCCGGCTTTGTTGATCCGCACATGCACTCCAACTTTGCCGGTCTCAGGCCCTGGCTGGATGTCGGTCCGTTTACGACCAGCACCATGGACGAGGCCAGGCGCAAGATTGCCGAAGCGTCGAAACAGGCCGGGGCCGGGAGCTGGATCCAGGGCAAGATGCTGGACCCCTCCATCATGCCCGGCGCACCCCTCACCCGGGCAGAGCTTGATCGACTGTCGCCGGATGTCCCGGTCTTTGTCCTCGAATCCAACGGTCACAATGCCTATGCCAACAGCAAGGCCCTGGCCCTGGCCGGTGTCACGCGGGATACGCCTGATCCGCCGCAGGGCCGGTTTGGCCGCGACGACAAGGGCGAGCTCACGGGGCGGCTTGAGGAGCCCCCGGCCTTCCAGCCCTTCATCCGGGTCATGTCCTCGCCCACGGCTGCTGAACTCACCGGATTCCTGCGGGCCGATATCGATGACGCCTCGGCCAGGGGCTGCACCGCCCTGCATGACTGCGGGATCGGCGGGCTGTTTGCCGCGGATGATATCAAGCTGATCGAGGCGGTCATGGCGGGGGACCCGGGCGTTCGCTATGCCGGCCAGCTGGTCTCCACCCATTACAAGACCTGGAAGGAGATGGGCCTCAAGCCCGGACCCCATGGCCCGCGATTCACCTTCAGCGGGATCAAGGCCTGGTCAGACGGCTCCAACCAGGGACTCACCGGCTATCAGCGGGAGCCCTATCTGAACTCCAGCAATCGGGGGGCCCTGAACTATACCCCGGAAGAAATCGAGGCGCTGGTGCGCGAGGTCCATGCCGATGGCTGGCCCCTGGGCATTCATGCCAATGGCGATGCGGCGATTGATGTGGTCCTCGATGCCTATGAGCGCGGCACCAAGGGCGAAGGCGGCCACAGGCTGCGGCACCGGATCGAACACTGCAGCATTCTGCACGACGACCAGATCCGCCGCATGAAGGCCCTTGGCATCTCGCCCTCCTTCCTGATCGGGCACGTTCACTATTGGGGTCGAGCCTTCCAGGACCGCCTGCTCGGACCTGAACGCGCCAACCGCCTTGATCCCTGCCGGTCAGCCCTGGCGGGCGGTCTGCGGATCTCCCTTCATTCCGATTACAATGTGACCCCCATCGATCCCCTGCGCTGTATCGAGAATGCCGTGGTGCGGGACATGAACGAAGGTGGGGGGATCCTGAACCCTGCCGAAAGGATCACGCCCCTGCAGGCCCTGCGCGCCGTAACCCTGGATGCCGCCTGGCAATGCCATCTCGACAATGTCTGCGGCAGCCTGGAGCGGGGAAAGTCTGCCGACATGGTGGTGCTTGAAAAAGACCCGACCCTGGTTGATCCAGCGACGATCCGGTCCATCCGGGTTCATTCAACCTGGCTGGAAGGTCAGCAGAGGTTCTCTGCATGAAGACCCTCGGCCTACTCGCCCTTGCGCTGGTGTTGATGCCCCTCAACAGGGCCTTCGCTGCGGCACCAAGCTTTGATTGCGCCCTGGCCCGATCTGTCATCGAGATCGAGGTCTGCAAGGACCCGGTCCTGTCCTCTTCCGACAGCCTGATGGCTGAGCTCTATTTTCAGGCGAAGACCAGCGCCTTCCGCAGTGGGCCCTCCAACCAGCTCAGCCTTCAGCGGGCCTGGGTGAAGGACCGTCAGGCTTGCCTGACCCCTGAAAAGGCCGGTTTCAAATCGGTGCGGACTTGCTTGCGCTCGCGATATGACGCGCGAAATCACGAACTGGCCGTGGCGACGGTCATGTCCGATCCGCCCAGCGGCCTTAAGGCTCTGGACGTTCTCGATCCCCAGGCCGCGCCCCTTTACCGGGCCATCCGGACCTATGTCCGGACGCCGTCTGACAAGACCGGTTTGATCCGCCTGCTTTCGCCCTATTTCAGCCGCATGGCGTCCGACCAGACCCAGGGCTATGGCCGGGACATTCTGGCTGACGAGAAGATCTTCAAGGCGCAGGACATACTGACCTCTGACCACCGGTTCGCCACAGGCCTGAAGGTCATCAGCGCCTATTTCGACGGCGACCCCCTGACCCTGCCCTGCGAGGCGGTGCTGACCCGCCCGGGGCTGCTGGAAACCGTCCAGCCGATCTTCGGCAGTACTCTGGACAACTTCATTCCCAGAACCGACTGCGCCGCCACCCTGCCGCCTGTGCCGAAGTTCGACGCCCTGGTGGCGCAGATCTACAAGACCTGGCCGGAGTGTCAGGGCACGATCCGGTTTGCCGCCTATCGAAGCTTTGAGGCCGAGGTGGAGGCTGCCCGAATTGCCGACGGCTCCGGCAAGCTCCGCACCAAGGCCGCACCGCGCCTGAAGGGTGTCGCCCCCGACGCCGTTACAGCTGCGACGGTGGAACTGGCGGAGTATTACAGGCTCTACCGCATATTCCCGCTCGCCAAGGGCCAGGCCATGGCCTTCAGCTCAGTGCAGACCATGTTGGCGGCAGGGCATGCCTGCAGCTGAGACCTAATGCGCGTCGTCCCAGTTCCCGGCGGCGCGCGCTTCCACGACCAAAGGCACAGTCAGGGCAACAGCGGGTTCCGCCGCGCCTTCCATGACCCGTCTGGCGACCTTGATCAGGGCCTCGGCCTCGGCTTCGGGCGCTTCGAAGACCAGTTCGTCGTGGACCTGCAGCAGCATCTGCGCTGACAGACCCTCGGCCTTGAGGGCAGCGGGCATGCGGATCATGGCCCGGCGGATCACGTCGGCGGCGGCGCCCTGGATGGGGGCGTTGATGGCGGCCCGGTCGCCAAAGGCCCGCTCGGCCTGGCTCTTGGAATTGACCGCCGGAATGTGGACCTTGCGGCCGAAGATCGTGGTCACATGGCCGTGGCTCCGGGCCTGGGCCTTGATCTCGTCCATATAGGCCCGGATGCCGGGGAAGCGTTCGAAATAGGTCTTGATATAGGCGCCGGCCTCGTCCTGCGGAATGGACAGCTGGTTGGCCAGACCAAAGGCGGAAATGCCGTAGACAATGCCGAAATTGATCGCCTTGGCCCGGCGGCGGGTCTCGGCGGGCATGCCCTCGACCGGAACTCCGAACATTTCCGACGCGGTGGAGGCGTGAATGTCCAGCCCCTGGGCGAAGGCGCTCTTCAGCTGGGGGATGTCGCCGATATGGGCCAGCAGGCGCAGCTCGATCTGGCTGTAGTCGGCGCTGATCAGCACCTTGCCCGGCTCGGCCACGAAGGCCTTGCGGATCTTGCGGCCCTCTTCCGTGCGGACCGGAATGTTCTGCAGGTTGGGATCGGTGGAGGACAGGCGCCCGGTGGTGGTCGAGGCCATGGCGTAGGAGGTGTGGATCCGGCCGGTGCGCGGGGCGATGGCGGCCACCAGATTGTCGGTATAGGTGCCCTTGAGCTTTGACAGCTGACGCCAGTCCAGCAGGACCCGGGGCAGGGCGTGGCCCTCGGCGGCCAGGTCTTCCAGCACCGAGGCGTCTGTGCCCTGTGCGCCCGTGGCGGTGGTCCGCTTGGACTTCAGCCCCATCTCGCCATAGAGGACGTCGCCCACCTGTTTGGGGCTACCCAGGTTGAAGGGGTGGCCGGCGAGCTCATGGGCCTGGGCCTCCAGCTCGGTCATCCGCATGGAAAACTCGTGGGACAGCTGGCGCAGGCGGTCGGGATCGACGCGGATGCCGGCGTTTTCCATCTGGGCCAGGACCACGGGCAGGGGCCGTTCCAGGGTCTCATAGACGGTGACCAGCCCCTGGGGCTGAAGGCGGGGCCTCAGCACATGATAGAGCCGCAGGGTCACATCGGCGTCTTCGGCGGCATAGGTGGTGGCCGCGTCCAGGGCCACATGCTTGAAGCTCTTCTGGGCCTTGCCGGTCCCGGCCACGGTCTTGAAGCTGATGGGCTCGTGGCCCAGCCAGATCTTGGACAGCTCGTCCATGCCGTGATTGTGCAGACCCGCTTCCAGCACATAGCTGATCAGCATGGTGTCTTCGATGGGCGAGACCTCGATGCCATAGCGCGACAGGACGGCCAGGTCGTATTTGGCGTTCTGGGCGACCTTGAGGACGGAGGGGTCCTCCCGCAGGGGCTTCAGCCGCGCCATGGCCTCAGGAATGGGGATCTGGGTCAGGTCGGCCGGGGCGTCAAAGGCCAGGCCGCCTTCGGGTTCGTGGCCCAGGGGGATGTAGCAGGCCTGGCTGGGCCCGACCGCCAGGGACACGCCGCAGAGTCCGGCATTGGCCGAGGACAGGGCGTCAGTCTCGGTGTCGAAGGCAATGATCCCGGCGGCCCGGGCCCGGGCGATCCAGGCGTCCAGGGTTTCGAGGTCGCGGACACAGGCATAGGCGCTGGTGTCGATGGGCACCTGATCGGGGGCGGGTTCTGCGGCGACGGTGGACTTGCCCCCGTGGGCGCCGGCTATGGTGTGGGCGATGGGGCTGGGGGTTCCGCCCCCGGCCACCCGGCGGCCCAAGGACCTCAGCTCCATGTCGTTGAGGAAATCGCCCAGCACCACGGGATCGGGATCAGCGACGATCAGCTCGTCCAGAGCGGCGGGGAGGGGGGTATTCAGGTCGAGCTGGACCAGCTGGCGGGAGAGGCGGATCTGGTCGGCGAAGTTGATCAGGGTCTCGCGGCGCTTGTCCTGTTTGATCTCACCGGCCCGGGCCAGGAGGGTTTCCAGATCGCCATATTCGTTGATCAGCAGGGCGGCGGTCTTGACGCCAATGCCCGGAGCGCCGGGCACATTGTCGGCGGAATCCCCGCACAGGGCCTGGACCTCCACCACCTTGTCCGGCGCCACGCCAAACTTCTCGAAGACCTGCTCGGGGCCGATCTTCACATTCTTCATGGTGTCGAGCATGGAGACCCGGTCGCCCACCAGCTGCATCAGGTCCTTGTCGGACGAGACGATCATCACCTCGCCGCCCATGTCGCGCACCTTGACCGCATAGGCGGCGATCAGGTCATCAGCCTCATAGCCGGGCAGTTCGAGGGCGTGGACCCCAAAGGCCCGGGTGGCGTCCCGGACGAGGGGAAACTGCGGGATCAGGTCTTCCGGCGCCGGGGGGCGGTGGGCCTTGTAGAGGGGGTAGAGCTCATTGCGGAAGGTCGTCCCCGAATAGTCGAAGACTACCGCCAGATGGGTCGGCGCGTCCGTCTGGGCCTTCATGTCCACCAGCAGCTTCCACAGCATGTTGCAGAAGCCCGACACGGCGCCAATGGGCAGGCCGTCGGTCTTGCGCGTCAGGGGCGGCAGGGCGTGGAAGGCCCGAAAGATAAAGGCGGACCCGTCCACCAGATAGAGACGGATCGGGGCGGCAGCTGATGGCGTATCGGTCATGAGGGCAGGATAGGATGACCCAGTGCGCAGGTCACCTGCCGGTTGGTTCTGCGCCCTATTTTACCGCCGTGAATTCCACCGGCATGGCGCGGATGGCATAGACGAAGTTGTTTGCCGCCACGTCCTTGGGGCCGGACTGGCGGATGTCGGGGAAGCGGGCCAGCATCTGGCGGTAGACGGCTTCAAGCTGCAGCTTGGCCACCTGCTTGCCGATGCAGGTGTGGGGGCCATAGCCGAAGGCGATGTGCTTGTCGGCATTGGCCCGCTCGACGTCGAACTGGTCGGGATTGGCGAAGACCGCCGGGTCCCGGTTGGCCGCGCCGTAATACATGATGACCTTTTCGCCCTCGGCGATCTTCTGGCCGCCGACCTCGGTCTCGCGGGTGGCGGTGCGGCGCATGTAGATGACCGGGCTGACCATGCGGATGATCTCATTGACCGCACCGGGCATGAGCTCGGGCCGGGCGATCAGCTTGGCCTTCTGGTCAGGGAACTGGGTCAGCAGCTCCATGGCCCCGGAAATGGTGTTGCGGGTGGTGTCATTGCCGGCAAAGACGATCAGCAGCCAGGAGCCGTCGAGATACTCATCAGCCAGCAGGTCGCCGTCCACCTGGGCCCGGGCAATGGCGCTCATCAGGTCATGCTGGGGATCAAGCCTGCGCTTGTGCAGCATGTGGCGGCCGTATTCGAACATTTCGGAAATGGCCGCCTGGAAGGCGTCGAGGAACATCCTGGCTTCCGGCGGCAGGTCGGCGGCCGCACCCTCCATGCCCCCTGATGACCCGCTGCGCTCAGCGGCAAAGGAATTGGCCATTTCCAGGAAATGCATCCAGGTCAGGAATTTCGGGCGGTCCTCCACCGGCACGCCGAGGATTTCACACAGGGTGAAGAGCGGCAGCTGGGAGGACAGGGCGGTGACCAGATCGCATCGCCCCTGGGTGGCCATGGCGTCCAGCAGGCGGGTGACCTCACCCTCCACCTTCTGGGTCAGGGCGCGCAGATAGCCGGGGGTGAAATAGGGCATGTGCTCCATGCGGAGCTGCATGTGAAACGGCGCATCCATATTGATCATGGCGTCCATGGAGGCCCTGGCCAGCTGCATTTCCGAGCGCTGGGTCCCCATGAGGATGCCGCCCCTCTGGGAGGAGAAGGTCTCATAGTCGGCATTGACCTTCATGACGTCGTCATAGCCGGTGACCGACCAGAAGCCCGGGCGGTCATCGGGCTCGTCATTCCAGGCCACCGGCGAGGCACCGCGGAGCCTGGCGAATTCGTCGATTGGCGGGCCCTTGATGAAGGCCGCCGGGTTCCAGAGTTCGATATTCGAAACCGGATAGATCGGCGCATGGGCCGGTCCCTTGACGGTCCCCACATCCACGGTGTCGCTGATCAGTTTCATGGCGTCTTCTCCCGACTATGGACTCAAGTATGAGGTGCATGCCCTAGGGCAAGGCAAGCCCTGAGCATTGATCAAAGCGAACGAATCGCCAACCGCTGGAAATGGCGCCGGGGTGGCAACCGTCTACAAGCTCTGGTGTTTTGTTCAGGCCCTGTTCCGCGCGCGCGGAGCCTAGTGCCCGTGAGAGCCCTCATAGACGCCCGGGGCGTGGGAGGATTTTGCGGTCAGGACAAAGCGGCGGTCGCAATAGGGACAGTCCACCTGGCCGTCGGTTCCCAGTTCCAGAAAGACCTTGGGATGACCCAGGGCCCCGCCGACGCCATCACAGGCGACCTTGTGGGCGGCGACATGGACGATTTCCGGCTCTGGCCCCTGGGACACAGGAGCGGCGGAAGCGGGGGCGCTGGACTTGGCGGGGGCTTTACGGGCCATGCATTCTCTCCTGCGGGGAGCTTGGCGACGCGCCCGCGCAGGCTTAGGTATGCGACCATAGCTTTCCGCGTCAATCGCGCCGCGTTCATTCCTGCCTGTTTCGGTTAAAGAGCCCCATGTCCCTGCCCGATTTCGCCATTGAAGCCAGAAACCTGGTCAAGACCTACCCCGCCACCAAGACGACTGCGGAAATGCAGGCGCTGAAGGGCATTGACCTGCAGATCCCCCGGGGCTCGATCTTCGGCCTGCTGGGCCCCAACGGAGCGGGCAAGTCGACCTTCATCAACATACTGGCCGGCCTGACCAAGAAGACGTCGGGTACCGTGACCATCTGGGATCGCGATATCGACCAGCGCCCCCGGGATGCCCGGGCCGCCATCGGGGTTGTGCCCCAGGAAATCTCCGCCGACCCTTTCTTCACCCCCTATGAGTCCCTTGAGGTCCAGGCCGGGATGTATGGGGTTCCGCCCAAGGAGCGGCGGACCATGGAGCTGCTGACCGCCCTGGGTCTCGGGGACAAGGCCAAGGCCTATGTCCGCCAGCTGTCGGGGGGGATGAAGCGCCGCCTGATGGTGGCCAAGGCCATGACCCACAATCCGCCGGTGCTGATCCTCGATGAGCCGACAGCCGGGGTGGATGTGGAGCTGCGCCGCCAGCTGTGGAACTTCGTGGTCGACCTCAATCGCAAGGGGGTGACCATTGTCCTGACCACTCACTATCTGGAAGAGGCCCAGGAGCTCTGCGACACCATCGCCATCGTCAACCGGGGTCAGGTGGTGGCCTGCGAGCCGACCGGCGATCTGCTCAAGCGTCTGGACACCCGGACCGTGGTGATCACCTCCAATGCGCCCCTGACCGAGGTTCCGATCCTCAAGGGTTTTGAGGGCAAGCTGCGCAAGGATGGCAGTCTGGCCGTGGCCTTCAAGACCGGCGAGACCGGCGTCGAACAGGTGCTGGCCGCCGTCCGCGCGGCCGGAGTGGGCATCAAGGACCTGGCCACCGAAGACCCGTCCCTGGAGGACGTCTTCCTGTCCCTGACCTATGGGGACCCGACCGCCGAACGCCCCACCGGAACCTGAGCCGGCAGGGCCTTCAGGAAGTCGCGCACCACCCGGGCAGAGTTATCCGCCGCCAGCCGGATGAAGATCGGGAACTGGTTACCGGCCGGATCGCCCCCCGCCAGGTCCGACAGGGCCCGGAAGGCGATGAAGGGCGTGCGGTTCACATAGGCCACATGGGCGACAGCGGCGGTCTCCATGTCCAGAACCCGGGCCTGGAAGGCGCGATAGGCATAGTCCCGATAGGCGGCGTTATCGACAAAGGTCGGGCCGGACACCCATTGCCGCCGACCACCACCTTGGGGGTTTTTTCCAGACAGGCGGTTCCGGCGCAGCGGGAGAGTTCGGTCTGATCTGCCTTGGCCCTGGCCACGGCCAGCATGTCGGGGTCGACCTCGAACCAGGTCTTGCGCTCCACCCCGCCCTTTGGCCCGGGCACGGTGACGCCCCGGGGGATCATCATGCCGAAGGCCGGAACGCCGGTTCCATCCCCGCCGCCCTGGAAGCCCTGCGGCGTCTCCCGGGCAAAGCGGTTTTCCTGATATTCGCCCCATCGCTCGGCGACGATCACATCACCCACGTCGAGGGCGGGGTCCACCCCGCCGCCGACCCCGGAAAACACGATCCGGTCCACCTTGAAGTGATCCAGCATCAGTTGGGTGGTCATGGCTGCATTGACCATGGAGACGCCGGACAGCACCAGAATGACCGGCTTGCCGTCCAGATTTCCCAGGGTGAAGTCGGTTCCGTTGATGTGCTGGACGCGGGTTTCGGTGGAAGCTGTCTTCAGGGCTTCCAGCTCGGGACCGAAGGCCGACATGACGGCCAGCCGGGCCGGTTCGGCACTGGCATTGAAGGCGAGGCACAGGCTGGTCAGCAGGGGAAGAAGGAATCTTGGGCGCAAAGTCATCTCCATGGGCAGAATCGCACCCTAGAGAAGGTTTCCGTCCGCGGCCACGCGTCCAGGCCTTGCGCTTTGGCCCCAGGTTCGTGTCCATAGGCCATGGGGCGATTCATGAGACGATTTTGGGCGGCACTGATCCTGATTTGGGCGGTGGGCGCGGGACAGGCTCTGGCGGCGAAGATCCCGATCAAGGTCGTGATCCTCACCACCTTTGAGGTGGGCGCTGACACGGGCGACATGCCCGGAGAGTTCCAGCACTGGGCCGAAAGCTATCCCCTGAAGAAGAGCGCCGTGGTTCCGGGTATTGAACGGCCGGTTCGCTATACGGCCGATGGCGTGCTGGGCGTGGTCACCGGCATGCGCGCGCGGCCCCGGGAAGCTGTCGCCGCCCTGATTTCCGGCGATCAGTTCGATGTTTCCCACGCCTACTGGATTGTCGCGGGCATTGCCGGGGTCGATCCCCGGTCTGGCGCCATTGGCTCAGCGGCCTGGGCGCGCTGGGTGGTGGACGGCGACCCCACCTAGGAGATGGACGAGCGGGAAATCCCCGGCGACTGGGCCTGGGGCCTCTATTCCCTGGGAACCCATGAACCGCGGGTCAAGGGCTCTGCGGCGGGCTCCAGTGGCATGGCCTGGAAGCTCGACCCCGGTCTTGTGTCCTGGGCCTATGGCCTGACCAGGGACCTGCCCCTGGCCGACAATGACAGGCTCCTGGCGGCCCGCAGCCGCTATCCCTCAGAGCCGGAAGCCCTGAAGCCACCCCATGTGATGCTGGGCGATGCCCTGGCGACCGTCCGTTTCTGGCATGGTGACCGGCGCACCCAGTGGGCGCGGGACTGGGTTTCGCTCTGGACCGACCGGGACGGGCTCTTCGTCATGAGTGACTGCGAGGATCAGGGCGTCCTTGATGTCCTGACCATTTATGGCCAACAG
This sequence comes from uncultured Alphaproteobacteria bacterium, assembly GCA_903928755.1. Lineage (GTDB taxonomy): Bacteria > Pseudomonadota > Alphaproteobacteria > Caulobacterales > Caulobacteraceae > Phenylobacterium. The sequence continues at coordinate 38,498 of CAIYSH010000222.1, forward strand.
GGCCGGGTGGACCCCCGCCGGGTTCTCGTCCTGCGCACCGCCAGCAACTATACCCGCCAGCCTGACGGGGCCCAGCCGGTGCTGAAGGAGTTCACCCCCGGTGGTGCGGCTGCAGCCTTCCAGGCGGCCTACGACGTGGGCGCTCCGGTAGCCCGCGCCCTGGTCGCCGGCTGGCCCAAATACAAGACAACCCTGCCAGGAAGCTGAGACACATCATGCTCGAGAAATATTTCGGCCTCTCCGCCCAGGGGACCAATGTCCGGACCGAGGTTCTGGCCGGGGTCACCACCTTCATGACCATGGCCTACATCGTCCTGGTCAATCCCCTGATCCTGTCTGAAGCCGGCCTGCCCATAGCCGGGGTGGCTGCGGCGACGTGTGTTGCCGCTGGGATTGGATCCATCCTCATGGGGCTGGTGGCCAATTATCCCATCGCCCTCGCCCCCGGCATGGGGCTCAACGCCTATTTTACCTATACCGTGGTCAAGGGCATGGGGGTTCCCTGGGAAACCGCCCTGGGCTGCGTGCTGATTTCGGGCCTGGTCTTCCTGGCCCTGACCCTGGCGGGGGTGCGCAAGATCATTGTCGAGGCCGTGCCCCGGCCCCTGTTCGCCGCCATTGCCGCCGGCATCGGCCTGTTCATCGCCTTCATCGGCCTGAAGGGTGCAGGCCTCGTGGTGGCCAATCCCGCCACGACGGTCACATTGGGTGATCTGAAGTCCCCCATGACCCTGCTGTCCCTGGGCGGCCTGGCCCTGACCGGTGCCCTTCTGGCCTGGCGGGTGCGGGCTGCGGTGCTGATCGGCGTCCTGGGCGTGACCCTCACGGCCTTTGTCCTGCACCTGACCCCGTTCAAGCCGGGCGCCTATGATCTGGCGGCCCTGACCACCACGGCCTTCAAGGCCGACCTGCCGGCGGCGCTTGGCCAGGGTGCGGGTGGCCTGTCCACAGCCATTCTGGAAATCATCTTCGTCTTCCTGTTTGTCGACTTCTTCGACAATCTGGGCACCTTGGTGGCGGTGACCAAGCGGGCGGGCCTGCAGGGGCCCGACGGCAATATCCCCCGCCTGAACCGCATCCTCCTGGCCGACTCCATCGCCACCATTGTCGGGGCCACCGCAGGCACCAGCACCACGGTCAGCTATATCGAGAGCGCCACCGGCGTCGCCGCAGGGGGGCGCACGGGCCTCACCGCCGTGGTCACCGGCATACTCTTCCTGATCACCCTCTTCATCGCGCCCTATGTCCAGCTGATCCCGGCCGCGGCCACGGCACCGGCCCTGATCCTGGTGGGTGGCATGATGATTGCGCCCCTGGCCGAAACCGACTGGGCCGACCCGGTGGTGGCCATACCGGCCTTCCTCACCCTGACCATCATCCCGCTGACCTTCTCGATCGCCAATGGCCTGGCCTTTGGCATTGTCAGCTATGCCGGCCTCAAGGTGCTGAAGGGCGGCCTCAAGCGCGAGGACATCGCCCTCTACGTTCTGGCGGCCCTGTTCATCGCAAGGTTTGCCTGGACGGCGGCGGCGTAAGACCGGCGCCCGCTCCGATAAGTGGGCACCCGGCGTAAGGACGTTTGCGCCCGGCGGACCTTTAAGCTAGAAGCGCCTTCCGCTTTAGCGAGCACCCGTAGCTCAGCTGGATAGAGCGTTGCCCTCCGAAGGCAAAGGTCACACGTTCGAATCGTGTCGGGTGCGCCAATTTTCCCTGTTAAAACAGTGAATTAGCAGGCCAGTATGCACTGCGTCCCTGCGCCGTACGTAATGGGCAGGCACCGGGTCAGCACCTTATCTGGCGGCTAGAGGTAACCGGCATTCATCCTTGCGACGGTCGAGCCAGTTGCCTGCCGCTTAGGCGGCCAGGACTCGCGCGTCGCTAAGCCGGGCTCGAATCAAAGCTGCTATCTTTTCAGCCCGCGTCTTGGAATTGATCTGGTGGGCGGTTGCGTGGTGGCGGCGGCCGCCTACTTCCACAAGGTCCACGTGATAAGAGTCGCCG
>CAIYSH010000223.1 GCA_903928755.1 uncultured Alphaproteobacteria bacterium
AGCCGGCCAGTCGGAGGGCCGCCGTGCCCTCCATCAGTGGCAGGTTGGCGACACCCTCGATAGAGGAGCTGGGTGATCCTCCTTCGGTCGTGCCATAACTGACACCCATCCTGCCTGAGAGGTCGTCCAGCTTCGGCGTTGCTGTGACAATGCGATAGATCCCGCTCAGGCTACCGGAGCCATAGAGTGCCCCCTGGGGGCCTCGAACCACTTCAACCCGCTCTACGTCTATCAGTCGAAGGTCAGGATCTGGGGCATTGTAGTTGAGGGGGGTGTCGTCGAGGTAGGTTCCGACTGTGGACCTTGAGCGACCGGTAAATGCGCCGTCAGACAGGCCGCGCAGCAGAAGTTTGTCGCGCCCGGGTCCAAGGTTGGTGGTCTGGATCCCCGCCAGTTGTCCCGTGGTTTCCAACGGGTCCATCGTGCCTGTCGCCCGCAGCTGATCGCCCGGGATGACGCTGATCGCCGTTGCCAGACGGTCGGAACGTTGGACGCGCTTGGTTGCGGTAACCAGGACCTCGTCGACCTGAACCGGGTTTGCTGCGGGGTCGAAGACCGGAATTGTGCCTCCTGGCGTAGGCTCTTTCTGGCTGATTTGGACGGCATCCCGGCCAGCAAGCCGCCAGTTACAGGGCGCGCTTGCAAGCAACCGATCCAGAGCCTCGCTCAAGGTATAGGCCCCTGACAGTCCCCGGCTGTCGGTTCCCGGGCAGGTGTTGACTCCGAGCATGGAGACATTGGCCTGCACAGCAAGGTCTATAAGCGCTTCACTGTAGGCCTTCGGGGCGATGTTCAGATGTATTCTGCCCATGGCCAGGCTGGGCTCTGGCAGCAGGAAGCCCGCCAGTGCAAGCAGTCCTGTCCATGAATGACGGCGTCGTCTGACCCTGAAGATCGTTGTGTCTCCCCTGAAGGGCGACTACTTCGACTGAAGAACGACCCCTTGATCCGACATTACCGTCTTGAGGGGCAGCATCAAGGCCAGACGCTCCAGCACCCGGGTCTGATCATCGAGGACCAGCACACCGGACACCTTTTCCTGCGCGACATGCGCGTCTGCAATGATCACCTGTCGGGGGAATTCGCGATTGAGATCCGCGACGACCCTGGAAAGAGGTTGATCCCTGTAGACCAGGCGACCCGCGCGCCACCCCAGCGCTTCTGCTGGATCGGTCCTGCTGACCTTGTCACCGCCCGTTGAAAAATCGAGACGGTCTCCCCTGTTGAGGACATAGGTTGGCCCCGGGCCCCGAACCTGAACCGTTCCGCGAGATACCGTGACGGAAAATCCCTCGGGTCTGTTCCGCACATCAAATTGAGTCCCGACCACGTGTACCAGGCGATCACCGGCTTCTATTTCGAAAGCACGTGCCTCATCGTGGGCGACATCAAATACCGCTTCACCCTGTCCCATGACGACGCGGCGCTCATGGGGCGCAAGAGTCACCGACAGTACGGTCTCGGCGTTCATGTCGATGGTTGAGCCATCCGCCAGTTTCACGGAACGATGTTCGCCCCGGGGCGTTGCAAAGCTGGAGGTCTGAGCAATCAGGTCGCCCTGCGGCAGAATCACCATGACAAGTGCGGCGGCCGCAGCCACCCCGGCAATACCGGTGCCCCACGCCCAGCGGCTCAGGGTGCTGTGTCCTGCAGATCCATGCGTCTCGATCTTCATGCCCTCTCGGACTTGAGGGGAAAGCACATCAACGGCCTCCAGTAATGAAAGCAGTTGTGCATAGGCATCAGCGTTCGCGGGTCGTGCGTCCAGCCATGCGTCAAACTCCAGTCCGTCTTCAACGGAGGGGGTTTCGCCCTGCAGACGCAGGATCCAGGCGATGGCCTGATCCTCCGCCGTTTCGGCGTCATGGACGAGATACACACTCATGGTCTCACCTGCCCGGCCTGCAGGGTTGCAGGGGGCCTGATGTTCAGACTCCGCAGATCCCGGCAAACCCTATGTCGGACGGGAAAAAATCGTCCGGTCATGGCTCAACGCTCCGCAACAGCGCCTTCAAGGCCGCACTGATGTGACCTTCGATGGCCTTGACGGAGATTCCCATGGCCCTTGCAGCCTCAGCCTGGGACATGCCCTCCAGCTTATAGAGGCGAAAGGCCTTCTGCCGCTGGGGTGGCAATTGCCCGATGGCTGCCATCAATTGGCTGAGGCGCTCCCGGGACATGACAATGCGTTCAGCACTTGGATCCTCGACGATGTCCTCGCCGCCAAGATTGGTTCGCATATTCTGTCGCCAGGCGGTGTCGCGGACTTCAGAACGGCGCTGACTGCGCGTTGAATCATGGGCAAGATTGATTGCCATCCTGTAGAGCAAGGCGTTTGGTGATGATGTCTCGAGGTCTGGATCCAGGGCTGCGACCTTGAGATAAAGGTCCTGTACAAGATCCTCCGCGAGGGCGTGAGATCCCGTGCGCGTCGCCAGGAACAGCACCAGGTTCGCCCGCTTAGCGAAATAGGCCTCCACCAGCGTGCCTGCAATTTTCGGGCTTTTCGGCACCGGGGCTTTCAACCTGTTCCTCCCAGGGACCGCTGACAGAAAAGCAGAGGTCCGGCGACAGGGATGCTTAGCCGCGGCAGGCTCAACTTCAAGGTTTATTCTTGTTCTGCCTGCTGCATTTGCATTCACGGCTACTGGAGGGGTTGCAAGAAAATCTCCCTGTCAGGTCGTGCGCGATTGCCTTAGTAAGATCGACCCATGCCCAGGGAAGGATGAAGACCCATGCTGAAGTCTGCCGCAATCGCTCTGTTCGCTGTCACGGTTTTCTGTTCGCCCGCATCCGCCAAGACCGCTCCGAAGGTCAGCATTGCTTCGTTTGCACAGTTGAAAACGCCCTTGCCCTATCCTTACGACGAGGTGGGCAATGCCGATAAGTCTGTCGCCATGGCCAGGGCGAAGGCCAAGGCTCAAGGCAAGCGCCTCATCATTGATATGGGCGGCAATTGGTGTCCCGACTGCCGCATTCTGGCTGCCACCATGGAGTTGCCGGAATTGAAGGCCTTCCTCGATCGCAATTTCGTGGTCATCAGTGTGGATATCGGCCGGTTCGACAAGAATCTTCAGGTGCCAGCACACTACGGCATAACCAAACGCCTCGAGGGCGTTCCGGCGCTCATGGTGATCGATCCGAAAACGGATGCGCTCCTCAATGCCGCGCAGATGACCCAGCTGTCAGACGCCCGGCACATGACCCCGCAGGGGCTCGCCGACTGGCTTGCCGGCTGGGCTCCCTGACCCTTTCAGCGCTGGCCAAAGAATGTCTAGGTCAGCAATGCGACAGGCTCCAGGCCCAGGGCCTTCCTGAAGGTATTGTGATAGTGGTGCAGGGGCGGTTCATTCCGGCCGAACAGCACGGTGTCGACCAAGCCTGATTCAAGGGCGATCTGGGTCGTTTCGGCCGTGGCATAGTCTTCGGCCGCCACAATGTTGGTGAAGCCCTGGGAAAACATCAGGGCCATGTCCGGGTTCTCGGCGAGCACATCCTTGCGGAAATAGTAGCTGACCTGCGAGATGGAACGGCCCGGGTTCTCGGGATCGGGATAGACCCGCACGACGGCTATGCGTTGGTCGCCCACATTGATCACGACATTGGGAAACAGGAAATAGACCGGAAATCCCCCGGCCTGGATCTTCCACTGACTTTCCGGCTGACTGCGCAGGTCGTCGATCCCTTTGAGACAGAGAACCATGCGATGGTTCCGCTCATAGGCTCGATAGGACAGCACATCACCATGGAAATTGACGGCCAGTGTGTCCTTGTGCAGCCGTTTGAAATGATAGGTTTCTCCGAAGGTGTCGGTCGCCAGCTTCCAGTTCAGCTTCATGTCCAGGGTCTGCTCGAGGCCCAGGACATAGCTGTCCCATCCCCAGGCCCTGAAATCGTCATCCAGGCCCTGGAAGACGGAATCGACATCGATTTCGCCCTCCGGATCCGGATGAATGATCAGAAACCCAAGATGCTCAACAGCCGGTAATTCCCTCAGCCCCAGGCATGTCCTGTCGATTTTCCCGAACTGGTCTTCCATGGGCACCGCGACCAGCGCGCCGGCCGTGTCGTAGGACCAGGCGTGGAAGGGGCAGGAAAACAGGGCCTTCTTCCCCCGCCGTTCTGTTTCGACCATGGGGCCTCTGTGACGGCAGGCATTCAGGAATGCGCGGAACTTTCCGGTTTTGTCACGGGTGGCCAGAACGGGAATCCCCAGGTCGTTATTTGTCAGGAAATTTCCAGGTTCCGGAAGGTCGCCGCTCATGCCGATCATCTGCGGATACTTGCGGAACATGATCTCCCGCTCCTGTCTGGCAATGTCGCGACAGGTATAGGCATCGGCCGGAAATGCCCGCATCCCGCCCGCATCGGCGTTTACGCCCCGATCAAGCTGATCCATCAGTTCACGCAGAACCTCGATCTGTACGTCTGGTTTCATCCGGGTCAGGCCTCGATTGGGGAAGGGATGGGAAGGGCGGATTCAAGCATGGCGAAGGTCAGGGAAACCTGCCGACCCTGGCTTTCGAGTGACAGGCCCTGCCGGCCAGCAACCCGCAGACCTTTGTTCATGAGCATCAGAAAACCTGAATAGTCTTCTGAATCCCCTGGGTGGCACCCGGCTTCCAGCAGAAGGTCTGTCATCGCCGACCGGATCTCTTCCAGTCGGCAAATGGCATGATCATGCAGATCATCATCAATCCTGGCCATTTCGACCACAGTATTGACGAGCATGCAGCCCCAGCCACGTTCCTCTGCCATGGGCGGCAATGTTTCCTGTCCGAGAAACCTCCTGAGACGTTCAATCGGCGTGAGACCACGTTCGGAGCCCCTCAGTATCGAGACCGTATTGACAGCAAAGTGATCGAGGCACTCCAGGAACAGTCGGCGCTTGTCGCCAAAGGCTGCGTAGAAACTGCTCCGCCCGATCTTCATTTCAGCCAGCAGGTCCGACAGGCCAGCGCCCTGGTAACCCCGTCTCCAGAAAAAGCGCAGGGCGCGGTCGCGGGCAATGTTGCGATCAAATGTGATGGGGCGGGCCATGGGATCATTATGGACTGATCAGTCCATAATTCAATGCCAGCTGCCGCTCACCTTCGCGCGTGCTTCCCCAATGACACTCAATCTGTAGAATGAGGGCAATGGTGCGACCAAACGCGCCAAACCAAGGCGGCTGCATGCCGTCAGGTGCCTGGGAGGGCCTCCATGTCGTCTGAGAATCCACGCGGATCCGGTATGCCTGTTGGCCTGCTGCTCTTGCTGACGGCAACGAATGCCCTGAATTTCGTGGACCGGAATCTGCTCGCGAGCTTTGCAAATTTCCTGAAACCCGACCTGCACCTGACCGATACCCAGTTCGGCTTGCTGACCGGCCTGGTTTTTCTGGTTTTCTATGCTGTGGCCGGGCTCTTCATGGGAGCCATTGCAGACCTTTCACACCGGCCGAGGCTGGTTGCGGGGGCAATTGCCGTCTGGAGCCTGCTGACGGCCCTGTCCGGTGCGGCGCGGGGATTTATCTCGCTTGCCCTGCCTCGCGCCTTTATCGGCATAGGCGAGTCGGCCCTGTCTCCGGCGGCCATTTCCCTGCTCGCAGACCGGGTCAGTCGGGCCAGAATGGGTCTTGCGACGGCCATTTATTATATGGGCGTGCCACTTGGTACGGGTATCGGTCTTCTGGTGGCCGGATATCTGGGGCCGGCCCTTGGCTGGCGAAACTGTTTCTTTGCCATCGGCCTTCTGGGTCTGGTGCTGTCCCTCGCATTCCTGTTTGTGAAAGAACCGCGCCCGGTTCGCGCATCAGTGGCATCCAAGGGGCCCGGGTTCGGGGAACAGTTCGGCTCTCTGATCCATGCGCTGCTGCGTTCGCCGGCCCTGGTGGCGACCATGCTGGGCGGTATTGCCCTGCATATCTCCGTGGGTGCGGCACAGTTCGATCAGCTCTGGTTTGTTGCAGAGCGCGGATTCGACAAGGCTGAAATCGCCCGTCTGGCCGGATACATCACGGTCGCAGCAGGGATTGCCGGCAATCTGTTTGGCGGCCTGATCGGCGACTGGTGGCAGAAGCACATGAAATCCGGGCGACCCATGCTGCTGGCCTGCCTGATGGCCTTGCTGGTGCCGGCGGCGATTCTCTATCGATTGTCGGTCCCGGGATCGCCGCTTTTCTATTTCGGCATGGGTATCGGTGTCTTCCAGCTGGCAGCCTTCTATGGCCCGACCTTTTCCACCGTACAGGAATTGGCACCGAACGGCGCCCGCGCGACCGTCACGGCCTTCTATATTCTTTGTCTCAACGTCATTGGCCTTGGGATCGGCAATACAGGGGTCGGCTATGTGGTGGATCATCTGAGGGCATCCGGTGAGGGCCAGCCCTACACGATTGCCATCATTGGCTTCATCTGTGTTTCGGCCCTGGCCATTCCCGCCTTCATCTGTGCGGGGCTCTGGACCAAACGCGATCGGGCCCGCATCGAGGCGACGGACGGATAAGGCACAGCAAAACGCCCGCCTTTGCCAGCGGGCGTCTGGAAGTTCAGTGAACCGTGGGGCCCGTTCAGGCGGCCACTTGATTTTCCGAAGGATCGCGCAGGACGTAGCCGCGGCCCCAGACGGTTTCAATATGGTGACGGCCTTCGGCTGCGGCGGCCAGCTTCTTGCGAAGCTTGCAGATGAACACGTCGATGATCTTGAGCTCCGGCTCGTCCATGCCCCCATAGAGATGGTTGAGGAACATTTCCTTGGTCAGGGTCGTGCCCTTGCGGAGCGAAAGCAGCTCCAGCATCTGGTATTCCTTGCCGGTCAGGTGGACGCGGTTGTTGTTCACTTCGACGGTCTTGGCGTCGAGATTGACCAGAATGTCGCCAGTGCGGATGACAGACTGTGCATGGCCCTTGGAGCGACGGATCACGGCATGGATGCGTGCGATCAGCTCGTCCTTGTGGAAGGGCTTGGTCAGGTAGTCGTCGGCACCGCCGCCGAGTGTCTTGACCTTGGTGTCGATTTCGGCCGAACCGGAGAGGATCATGATCGGGGTATTGATCTTGGCGACCCGCAGGGTGCGAAGCACATCCATACCGCTCATGTCGGGCAGATTGAGATCCAGCAGGATCAGATCATAGTCATAGATCTTGCCCAGATCGACGCCCTCTTCTCCGAGGTCGGTCGTGTAGATATTGAAACCTTCCGACTTGAGCATCAATTCGATGCTCTGCGCAGTCGCGCTGTCGTCCTCGATCAACAATACGCGCATCAAATCCTCCTAGGCCGCCCGCGCCGATATCTGCAGAGATCCCCCCAGGAATCCCTGCGAACCCGCAGGTAGATTGCCAGCGAGTTAATTTAAGACCGGTTAATAATGAAAGGTCTCTGCGCGAATCGTTAACTCGGTTCGGGATTCGCCAGCAAGGGCAGGAATGAGTCGGTGGGTGTCCGGCTGTTGAATCTTTTGTGATTGGACAGGTTCGGCGAACAGCATCTGCGCCTTTGACACATTTCAAACGTGCTTTGCCGGTAACAGTCAGTCAAAGAGGATCGGATAGAGTGAAATCCGGAATCCTGCGGAGACGGTGCGATGTTTGCTTCTGAACTGCCCGCCATGGCCGAGTCTGGGGCCGGGCTCTCTGATGGCGAAGATGCGACTGAAATGGCACGACATGCCCCCAGTGAACGGGCACGGGTCGCACGCTTTGACCTTGTCCATGATATTCGGCGGCGTCCCTTGACCTATTTCGGGGTTGGCCTCCTTCTTGGCTTTGGCCTGGGTGTGCTGTTTCAGCAGTCCGGGCGTGAGAATCTTCACGCGGAGTTAAGAGCGTAGGGCTGATTCTGAGGGGGTCGCGAGTCAGGTCGATTTCGCCCCCGGAGTTAGTGTCCCTTGCAAAGCCTCGTCGCTGCCGTCGAGCGTCTTGATCCATTGACGGTTTCGGGCCGGGTGGCGGCGGTAAACGGCCTGTTGATTGAAGTCCGTGGTGGCTTGTCCCGACTTTCGATCGGCTCCCGTGCCGAGATTGTCAGACGTGGTGACAGCCCCCTGCCGGCCGAAGTCGTGGGGTTCCGGGATTCCCGCGCCCTGCTCATGCCCTTTGGACCCGTTGAGGGAGTCTCGCCCGGGGCTGAAATCCGCATAGATGACCGGGGTTCTGCGGTGTTTCCGACCAAGGCCTGGCTGGGCCGCATCATCGACGCTTTCGGTCAGCCCATCGATGGGCTCGGGCCATTGTCCCAGGGCGTGACGGGATATGCCCTGCGGGCACCGCCGCCGCCAGCTCATGCCCGTGGACGGGTTGGCGAGCGGCTGGACCTTGGTGTCCGTGCCATGAATGTCTTCACCACCTGCTGCCGCGGTCAGAGGCTTGGCGTTTTCGCCGGGTCCGGCGTCGGCAAGTCGGTTCTGCTCTCCATGCTGGCGCGACAGTCAGACTGCGACGCTGTCGTCGTGGGTCTGATCGGCGAACGGGGCCGCGAGGTCCGGGAATTCATCGAAGAGACGCTGGGCCCTGAGGGCCTGAAGCGGGCCATTGTCGTGGTTGCCACATCTGATGAACCGGCGTTGAAGCGTCGGCAGGCGGCCTATATGACCATGGCCATTGCGGAGTATCTGCGCGATCAGGACATGGAAGTCCTGTGCCTCATGGACTCTGTCACCCGCTTTGCCATGGCCCAGCGTGAAATCGGCCTCGCAGCGGGCGAGCCGCCGACCACCAAGGGCTATACGCCAACGGTCTTCACAGAGCTGCCCAAATTGCTGGAACGTGCAGGCCCGGGGCCCACGCGCCCGGACGGGACGACAGCAGGCCCGATAACCGGCATCTTTACGGTGCTTGTGGATGGCGATGACCACAACGAACCCATAGCCGACGCCGTCCGGGGCATTCTCGACGGACACATCGTCATGGAGCGGGCCATTGCTGAGCGCGGACGCTTTCCGGCGATCAACGTCCTGAAATCCATCAGCCGGACCATGCCAGGCTGCCACGAGCCCCACGAGCGGGAAATCGTCAAGCATGCCCGTCAGACCCTGTCGGCCTACGCCAATATGGAGGAATTGATCCGCATTGGTGCCTATCGGGCTGGTGCCGACCCGCAGGTCGACCGCGCCATCCAGCTGAATCCGGCCCTGGAGGCCTTCCTGACCCAGGACAAGGATGAAGCGACCAGCTTGCCAGACAGCTTTGAGGGTCTGGCGCGTATCCTGATGGGTGAAGCTACATGAGCTGGACAGACAGTCTGATCAAGCTGGCCGGATACGAGGTCGAGGTCCTGCAGAAGCGCCTGTCAGAGGTGATGGATCGCCGTCTCCAGGCTGAAATGCGCCTGGTTCTGCTGGAGGCCGAAGGCGAGTCCGAGGCCCTTCATGCCCGCCAGAACCTGGACGCCGCCCAATACCATATGGCGTTTGTGGAGGGCCTCCGCG
>CAIYSH010000224.1 GCA_903928755.1 uncultured Alphaproteobacteria bacterium
GTATGGGCTTGATCCTGGCCGGTGTTGTGGTGATCAATCTATATTCCAAGAGTCAGGCCTGAGGATTTGTCATGCGGTCACGTTTCGAAGACCTGGCCCGGGCTGGCGGAGACCATGCCGAGGCCGCCCGGTTGGCCGCTGCGGTGCGGGCAGGAGAGAATTCGGCCGTCGCCGATCTGGCCGCACTCTGGCTCCATGCTGCAGCGGCGGCACCATCACGGCTTGTCGACATCTATGACGGCTCGGCGGAGGGAAGGATCGGGAGGCGGCCTGATGCAGAGGTCGTGAAATCGACAGACACCAGCGTAACAATTCCCGACGCTTTCTGGGCCGGTTTCTGGGCCCTGGTCGACGATCAGACGGCTGCCGGGGACGCCGGGCTGATTACCCAGAGAACGGCCGCGCTTGCCGGCCATCTTGATCCCGGCTTCAGAACCGCTGCCGTCGAAGCCGCACTCGCCTATCCCGGTGTCCGCCAGGCAGCAGAGCAGGGTTTTCCGGCAAGGTTCACCCTGGAAGCCCTGTCCCGCGCCCCGGCCGGATCCCTGGGCGCAGAGTTTCACCATCTGATCGTCAGCAATGGCTTTGACCTGGAAGTGCTGGATCGGGACGCCCTGGGCCTGTCGGACCTGCCGCCGCCGCTCGACTATCTCAACGCCCGTATCCTGCAATGCCATGACCTCTGGCACATCACCGCCGGCTATCAGACGACTGGCCTCCACGAGGTGGCCATTTCAGGGTTTCAGGCCGGGCAGTTCGGGCACAACTATTCCGCCATGTTCCTGGCCATGGTCCTGGCCCGGATGGCACAGAACCCCATGGCTCCCGTCAGTCTCATGCTGGATGTCATCCTGGCCGCCTGGACCCATGGTCGTGAAAGTCCATCCCTCCTGCCGGTTGACTGGCCGGGTCTCTGGGATCAGTCCGTTGAGGACATCCGGGAGGCATTGGGCATGAAGGCCTACCTGTCTCCCTATCCCGCCAACCTGTTTGAGAGCCTCAGGGCCGCCTGACGTCGATTTCGCTTGGTCGGAACGGGCTCTAGCTCGCCAGGAATGCGGTTGTCGCCTCAATGGCTTCGACCAGTGTCACCCTCTGGATCTCGATGCCTTCCGGCAGACCGGAAAACAGCCGGGTTGGCGCCGCCGCGTCCAGCATGACAAACACGCCCTTGTCATCCGCCCTGCGGATCAGACGCCCGAAGGCCTGGGCAATTCGTCCTCGCGCAACGGCATCATCGTAGGATTTACCGCCGAAACGGACCCGTCTTGCCTTGTGCAGGATGTCGGGCCGGGGCCAGGGAACCCGGTCGAATACCAGCAGGCGAAGGCTTTTTCCCGGGACATCGATCCCATCCCTGACGGCATCCGTGCCCAGCAGGCAGGCGTCCTCTTCCGCCCGGAATATATCCACCAGGGCACCAACTTCCAGCGGGTCCACATGCTGGGCATAGAGGGCCAGACCCCTGTCTGCCAGCGGCGCGACAATCCGTTCGTGGACAGCACGCAGCCGGCGGATCGCCGTGAACAGACCCAGCCCCCCTCCGCCGGCGGCCAGGAAGAGTTCGCGCATGGCTGCCCCGACCTGTCGGGCATCGTCGCGCCCCACATCGGTCACCACAAAGGCCCGGGCCCTTGCGGCATAGTCGAAGGGCGATGCCAGGCGCAGGGTCTTGGGCCGCTCGGGCAGGCGGGCCGCGCCTGTGCGCATTTCGGCCAGGGCGAAGGGATCGATCAGGGTCGGATCGGCCAGGGTGGCGCTGGTAACCAGGACACCATGTGAGGGCGCGATGACAGCATTGGTCAGCGGTTCGGTAGGATCAACCCAGTGGCGACGGCAGGCGGCGTCGACCACACGACCATACTGGAAGGTCGCATCAAACCAGTCGACAAAGTCGGGGTCATCCTCGGCATCCTCATCGATTGCCCGCAGCATGGAACGCCAGGCCGGGAGTACCATCCGGGCACGACGATCCAGCCCCCTCAGGGCCCCCTCGATCCTTGCCCGGTCGGTCTGGGTCAATATGCCCGCCTCATCATCGAGCACATCCTCCAGATGCCGGGCAAGGGCGAGAAGCGGTGCCTCCACGCCGGCAAGGGCCGCAGCGGCATCCCGGGCCGTATCACGCACCAGATCCAGAGCCGGGCGGGCGGCACATTCCATACCCAGATCAGACGGCGCGGCCCGGGCACGCAACTGCTCGATGACGGCGACCAGGAAATGTTCGATAGCCCCAATGGGATTGACCTCGCCATTGGGCGGCGCAACCCGGCCGGACCATCCGTCACCTGGCAGGGCGGCTGCGGCCCGGGTCGCATCAATCAGGGCGCGACGGGCGTCGTCCCTGTCGCCAAGGGTTTCCAGCAGGCGGGTTTCCAGTCCACGCCCACGGCGGCCGCGGCCTTCCGGGCCCCGGATCCAGCGGCGCAGTTCCGCGGCCTCCTGTCCCGACAAGGCCGCGGCAAAGGCGCTGTCAGCTGCATCGAAAAGATGGTGACCCTCATCAAAGACAATCCGCCGGAGCTGCGTGGTCTCCCCATCCCCCCTTGACCCCCGTGCCGCACGGGCACCATCAAATGCTGCCTGGCTCAGCACAAGGGCGTGATTGGCGATCACCAGGTCTGCGCGACGGGATCCGCGAATGGCCTTCTCGACAAAGCAGGTCCGATAGTGCGCACATCCAGCGTGTATGCACTCACCACGACGGTCCACCAGATTGGCCGGGCTGGCCTGAGCCGCCGGTGGCACGGCAAAAAGACCGGGTAGCCAGGCAGGAAAGTCCCCACCTGTCATGTCGCCGTCCCGGGTAGCGCGCACCCAGCGTGCTGTCAGCCCCATGCCGATCAGGTCCGCCGACCCAAGCTGGGCGGCATTGGTCTGGTCCTGGAAGTTCAGCAGACAGAGATAGTTCTCCCGACCCTTACGGACGACGGCCTTGCGGGCCCTGACCTTGGGATCGGGATAGATGGCATGGCTCTCCCTTTCGATCTGACGCTGCAGGGCGCGGGTATAGGTCGATACCCAGACCGAGGGGCCATTGGCCTCGGCCCAGAGCGAGGCCGGGGCGAGATAGGCCATGGTCTTGCCAATGCCCGTGCCCGCCTCGGCCAGCATCATGCGCGGCTCGCCCTCTCGCGCCCTGGGCTGAAAGGCAAAGGCAGCTTCAGCGGCAAAGATCGCCTGGGCAGGACGGGCCTCATCCAGACCCGCGGCAGCCAGAAGTTCAGCCAGCCGGGCGGCGGCCGCTTCCGGTGGGATGGACCTTGTGCCCGGCTCACCCAGGGGGGCCTGATCCTCCCACTCGCTGACCCGTGTCCAGACATCCAGTCCGGAGGTGCGGAATTGATTGCCGGCGGGGTGTGATCGCAGGGAACCAATCACAAGCCCCCCCCATGCCCAGCCGCCCCTGGCCAGGGTCTCCGCCATGGCCAGGGCCTCCTCCCGGGACGGTTCCGGAGACGCCGCAAGCTCGGCCAACAGGACCTTGACGCTCTCACGCAGGCTGGCCGCCTGGGCTTCAGGGCCCTTTGGCTCAGGCAGATCCAGAGCCAGGGCAAGCCCGGCCGCCGACGGCGCACAGAACCGGGCCGGCCGCACGAAGGCGAACAGTTCCAGGGCATCGAGGATTCCGGGCGACCTGGGTGGGGTGTTCATGCCCAGACGCCGGGCCGTCATGCCGGCGTGGGCTAGGATGACCGGACCCCGGTCGACCAGGTCCCTGGCATCGGGAATTCGCAGTGCCCGGGCCCCGGCCGCGTTCGCCACAGCCGACCGCCCGCCCGGCAAGGTCACCAGACATGCGGCAAGATCGGCATGGGCAGCAGGGAGGGTCACGGGAGAGCGTCTAAAGTGGAATGGCGCTGAAGTCAGCGCCCATGTTCCCTACCAGGCTCACCCCTCGCATGAGGGCCACCGGGGCCACGACACACATTCCTATCGCACGCCAAGTCAATACACGGAGTCCCGCTCATTAAACAATGAAATACAAGGGTTTTATCTATTGGTTGCTTTGATTAATTCCTGTTAATACTGATTTAAAGAAATAATTTCATTGAAATTAATCATGATAAATCTGTTTTCAGGTGCGACACATTGTCACTTTTGGCTTGTAA
>CAIYSH010000225.1 GCA_903928755.1 uncultured Alphaproteobacteria bacterium
CACACACTGGAACATACTCTAAGGGGAACGCCCATGGACAGAATCGACCAGGGCCTGACGGATCTTGCTGAGGAGTTTGAACTCCTGGGTGATTGGGAAGAGCGCTATCGCTATGTCATCGAGCTCGGGAAAGATCTCGCGGCTCTGACAGAGGCCGAACGCAGCGAATCCAACAAGGTACGGGGTTGCGCCAGCCAGGTCTGGCTGGTGACCGAACCACAGACCGACGGCACGATAAACCTGCGCGGGGACTCTGACGCCCACATAGTGCGGGGCCTCATCGCCCTGCTCCTACACTTGCTTTCCGGACGCACCGCAGCTGAAATCCTTGCCTTCGACGCCCGGGCAGCTTTCGGCAGGCTTGGCCTCGCAGATCATCTCTCCGCCCAGAGGTCGAATGGACTGGCCTCCATGGTCGAGAGGCTGAGGCGGGACGCGAACGCCCTGATCACGGCCAAATCCTGATCCTGGACTGGAAGAGTGTAGGGTCCGAATGCCAGACACGCCCTGTCGGAACAGGCCTCAGGCGGCGCGGATTCCGGTTTGATGGTGGGTTTCAGGCTTCATGCCGACGACCGCATCGAAGCCCAGGATCATATCGACATCGACGCCATTTGTGGCCAGGGGAAGCCTTAACCAGAGAACTGAAATGTGAGCTGCGGCCCGCCACGCCATGTTGTGCAGGCCGACGGCCGGACGACGGTCATGAACAATCCCGGTCAGCTCAGTCTGCCAATATTCGGCTTCCGGTGCAGCATAGACATCCCGAAGGGTCCGGCCGGTGATTTCCTGGCCATACACGCTGTAGAGTCCCGTTCCCGCCAAACGCAGACGGAATTCGAGCGGGTCGGATTTTACATCGATCAAACTCAATGTCGGCAGAAGACTTTTCAGGTCTTCAGGCCGGATATCGCAGCGGCCAGGCAGCTTGGGACCCCGTTTGAGCCCCACCCAATAGGTGTAAAGCTCCTGGTGCGCCCTGGCTGCCGCCGCAGAAGCCCCGATCTGCGTCGCCATATTCAGATTCCTTAACAACCCCTTGGAATCACAACGAATCGCTTATCGCCTGATCCGCGAATCGGCGGCAAGTTTAAAAGTGTTAACGGACCCACTTTTCCACCGCCCGGGCCGCAGAAACGTAAAACGCCCGCCGGTGCAAACCGACGGGCGCAGTGTCTGAACCGGTGTTTTCAGACCTTACTTGCCGCGCTTGCGCGGAGCCTGACGTCCACCCTGGCCCAGGCCCATCTGCTTGGCCAGATCCGAACGCGCCTTGGCGTAATTCGGGGCAACCATGGGATAGTCCTTGGGCAGGTTCCATTTGGCCCGATAATCCTCAGGGCTCATATTGTACTTCGTGCGCAGGTGACGCTTGAGGGACTTGAACTTGCGGCCATCTTCCAGGCAGACAAGATGATCCGGCGTAATGGAGCGGCGAACCGGCACGGCTGGTTCCTTGGGAGCAGCTTCCGGAACTTCCACAATACCCGTAATGCCAGACAGTGCGCGGTGAACGCTCTGAATCAACCCTGGCAGTTCGGCGGCAGAAACCGAATTGTTTCCAACATAGGCCGACACAATGTCAGCCGTCATTTCAATAACTTCTGATTTCTCGTCCATTACATAGGTTCCGTGAATATGATCATGACTCTCGACTGATTCCATAAATCAGTTGCGAAGGGCTCTTATACCCATGTCTTGATCCATACAAGCAATGAGCCGAAATCAATATCCATACAGCGTAAATTGAAGATTTTGACGCCATCGCCTGCAAATACCGCAATTACAATCCTGCATTCTTATTGCGGTATTACCACTTTCCAGAGGTTGCAGGCCGCCCGATATTACCATCCGGATCAGCAAGCCGCTGAACGCATGATGCATGTGCAGAACAGTGGCAAGAGGTTGTCAGATCGAAGCCTGTCCAGCATTTTTGAATCCGGACTTGTTTATCGTTTGAGGCGTTCGCCCGTAATCGACACGGCTCTAGCTTGGCTGCGCAAATTCGTGACGCAGGGCCAGAACAGCAGATTTCTGCGCGACTGAATATTCGTCTGCATCGAAGTCCTCACCATCACGGATGGCGCGGATCAGGGCGGGGGTCATGGACGACGAGAGCGACCAGTTCCAGTATTTCAGG
This sequence comes from uncultured Alphaproteobacteria bacterium, assembly GCA_903928755.1. GTDB lineage: Bacteria > Pseudomonadota > Alphaproteobacteria > Caulobacterales > Caulobacteraceae > Phenylobacterium. The sequence goes on from CAIYSH010000225.1 coordinate 2,141, forward strand.
ACGGTCTGGGCACGATCTACAGCGATCATGTCGTAGATGGTCTGAACATAGGCAAATTGCGGATCAGGATTGCCATCCGCCCCGATTTCCGGCCGGCGCAGGCCACGCCAGAGGGCGCGCAGGGCAGGTTTCGGCAGACCGGTTGACTTGCAGAGTACCGCCAGGGGCTCACCGCCGGGATCCATGAAGATCTTTGCTCCGGTCATGGGCTTGAGACCTGAGAGATAGGAAATCTCCTCGGCCACCTCGCGCGTCAGACCGTACTGCGCCGCAGTGATTGCGGCTTCAAGGCTGTCAAACGGGCTCTTTTCAAGGGCGGCACGGTTTCTCTGACGACGCTCGATGAACTGCAGGGCCTTGCGGGTGAGCGGGTCCTGCCAGCCCTCGGCGGCCGCGATAGGGAAGACGTCGCCCGAGGCTTCCTGCAGGACTTCGCGGGAGACGGCAAAGCGCTGGAGGATTGTCCGACGCTCATCCTTTCCCACCCACCAGAACAGAACATAGGCATGGGAAGGCCGGAGTTCAGGTCTGTGCAGGAGGGTTGCAGCCAGTTCAGTTGCCCCCCGGGTGACTGCCACAATGGTCTCGATGGCAGATCCCGACAGTCGTGCCATGTCATTTCGGAGCAGAGCGTCTATGATGGGCGGCTCTTCAAACTCGACCAGAACATCAGCCAGCACTTCACTGACCCCTCGCCGGAGGGCGATCAGCCGCCGGTGTCCGACACCTGTATGGCGTGCGCAGTCGATAAGATCCGGATCCGACAGCGACGCGCAGTCGTTAAGCAGGACTGAGGCTATGTCCAGTTGATCGCGCAGCAGGACCCGCACCAGGCTTGCTGGAATTTCAGACAGGCCAGCCAGCCGCCGTGCGACCCGACGGCGCTCGTCCGGCTCCGCATCGCGCAGCATGTCCACCAGCAGGTCGGCGGTCACGGCCCGCTCGAAGGCATTGACCCGCGAACCGGGGAGACTGACCACATCGGCAAGGCGCTTGAGCAATGCCAGACGCGACTTGAAGGCCACTGGCTGTGGCATCTGGCGCTCGAAGGCTTCGGTCAGGGAGACATCGCTCATGGTCCCGGATGGAACCACAACGTAGTTAACGAACCCTGTTCAGCCCCCCGATTCAAGGCCAGTGCCCTACCGGAATTCAGGGGCCGTCCAGTGATCCCAGATATCCGGCAGGTCGGTGGAAACCTTGTCCGGATAAACTGCCGGGCGCTTTTCCAGGAAGGACATGACCCCTTCCTTGGCGTCGGCCATCTTGCCACGGGCCTGGATGCCACGGCTGTCAGCCATGTGGGCCTCAATGGGGTGGCTGGCACCAGCCATGCGCCAGATCAGCTGGCGGGTCAGGGCGATGGAAACCGGGGCGGTATTGTCGGCGATTTCCCGGGCCAGGGCCTTGGCGGCGGGCAGCAGGTCGTCTGGCGCGTGTAGCGAACGGACCAGGCCCTTGTCGAAGGCTTCCTGGGCCGGGAAGACGCGGCCCGTATAGCACCACTCCAGCGCCGTCTGAACGCCCACCAGCTTGGACAGGAAGTAGGACGAGGCCGCCTCGGGGTTCAGGCCGCGACGGGCAAAGACCAGGCCATACCGCGCCTCGGTGGACGCCATACGAATGTCCATGGCCAGCTGCATGGTGACGCCCACGCCCACCGCCGGGCCATTCACCGCCGCGATCACCGGCTTGAGGCTCTCGTAAATCCGCAGGGTCAACAGACCGCCGCCATCCCGCTGGACGCCTTCCTTGGTCCGCGCTGCCTTGTCGGCCCCACCCCGGGCATCATAGTCAAAGGTCTGCCCGCCAGCCGACAGGTCCGCCCCAGCGCAGAAGCCGCGCCCGGCGCCCGTCACGATCACACAGCGCACATCGTCGGCAGCGTCGGTGAAGTCAAAGGCCGCAATCATGTCCAGCATCATCTGGGTATTGAAGGCGTTCAGCTTGTCTGGGCGGTTCAGGGTGAGAACGGCGATACCGTCCTCGACGTCCAGCTTGATGGTCTCGAATGTGGGGGCGGTCATGGGCTGGTCTCCCTGGAGGAATTGATTTTCTTGCAAAGGGCCCGCTTGACGGACGGTCCGTCAAGCACGGCATATGAATCCCACAAGAATATTTTTCGGGAGACGGCCCCGCTCCGGCGCGGGCCCCACAGTCAGGAAGAGCCATGCATCCGGCCACACACGCCCTAAGCCACCCAGACCGCGCCGCCTATGTGATGGCGGGCTCCGGCGAAACCGTCACCTATGCCCAGCTGAATGACCGCTCCAACCAGGGTGCCCAGCTCTTCCGCGCCCTGGGGCTGAAGGTCGGCGATGTCATCGCCCTGATGATGGACAACAATGCCCGCTATTTCGAGATCGCCTGGGCGGCCCAGAGGTCGGGCCTGTATTTCACCTGCATTTCGTCCAAGCTCAGCGCCGGTGAGATCGAGTACATCATGACCGACTGCGAGGCCAAGGTGCTGATCACCTCGCCGGGCGTCGGCCCGCTGGCCGATGAACTGCCCAAACTCCTGCCCAATGTGAAGCTCTACATGGTCGGCGAGACCCGCCCACCCTTCGAAAGCTTCGAGGCCGCCCGGGACAGGATGCCCGTCACCCCGGTCCCCGATCAGACCGCCGGCACGGACATGCTCTATTCCTCGGGCACCACCGGCCGCCCCAAGGGCATCAAGCACCCCCTGGCCGGCACCGCAATTGATGAGCCCAACAGCCTGGCCATGATGGCCCAGGGCCTGTTCGGCTTTAAGAGCGACAGCGTCTATCTTTCGCCGGCCCCCCTCTATCACGCAGCCCCCCTGCGTTGGTGCATGAGCGTGCATCGTCTGGGCGGCACTGTGGTGGTCATGGAGAAGTTCGACCCTGAGGTCGCCCTCCAGCTGATCCAGGACCACAGGATCGATGTGGGCCAGTTCGTGCCTACCCACTTTGTGCGCATGCTCAAGCTCGATCCGGCCATCCGCGCAAAATACGACATCTCGTCCATGCGCAGTGCCGTCCACGCCGCCGCCCCCTGCCCCATCCCGATCAAGGAACAGATGATCGAATGGTGGGGTCCGGTGATCCAGGAATACTATGCCGGCAGTGAGGGCAACGGCTTCTGCTATATCGGCCCCCAAGACTGGCTGACCCACAAGGGCTCGGTCGGCCGGGCGATCAACTGCGAGGTCAAGATCTGCGGCGACGACGGCGAAGCCCTGCCCCCACGCACCGAGGGCACGGTCTATTTCTCCGGCGGTGCCCCGCTGGTCTATCACAATGCCCCCGACAAGGTAGCCGAGAACACCAATCGCCACGGCTGGACCACGCTCGGCGATGTGGGCTGGGTGGATGAAGAGGGCTTCCTCTACCTCACCGACCGCAAGAGCTTCATGATCATCTCCGGCGG
>CAIYSH010000226.1 GCA_903928755.1 uncultured Alphaproteobacteria bacterium
GACCGAAGACGCCAAGCTGACCCTGGCCAATGTCCGCGCCGCCCTGGCTTTTGGCGCGACCGTCATCAGCTATGCGCCTGTCAGCGAAATCCTTGTCGAGGACGGCAGGGCGGTCGGCGTCGTCATTGATGACGCCCTGGGCGAAAGGTCACGGGCCAGGATCACGGCCAGGGCCATCGTCAATGCGGCCGGTCCCTGGGTGGATCGACTTCGGGGCCTGGAGGATGCCGGCGCCAAACCCAGGCTCATGCTGTCAAAGGGTGTCCATCTGGTCGTGGATCAGGCGCGCCTGCCCGTCTCCCGGACAATTATAATGGGTGCCCGGGACAAGCGCAGTGTCTTCGCGGTGCCCAAGGGTCGCTTCACCTATATCGGCACCACAGACACCTTCTATCCCGAGGACCATGCCTGGCCCCTCATCGACCGCGACGATGTCGACTATCTGGTGGAGGCGACCAACAAGCGCTTCGGCATCGCCCCTCTTGGGGACGCAGACATTGTTGCTGCCTGGTCCGGTGTGCGGCCACTGGTCGGCCAGGAAGGCAAGTCCGCCTCCGAAATCTCGCGCAAGGACGAGGTCTGGACAGGCCCGGCGGGCATACTCGCCATAGCCGGCGGCAAGCTGACGGCCTATCGGCGCATGGCGGAACGGGTGGTCGATACGGTTGAGGAGCTGCTTGGCCGCAAGCCATCGGCGTCCCAGACAGCCACAACGCCCCTGCCGGGCGGCGACCTTGACGTCGAAGCGCTGATAACGACCCTGGCGGCGACCATGCCCAGGATTGAAGCCGAGCGTCTCGTCGCCCTCTACGGGTCCGAGGCCCCGCTCGCGGCCGGCGGACCTGCGGCCGAAGCCCGGCATGCTGTGATCATGGAAGGTGCCCTGAAGCTCGAAGACGTCTGGGTGCGCCGCTCCAACCGTGCATGGTTCGATGACAGGGGCGGTGAAGCTGCGCTTCCCGTCATGGCCGCTGAAATGGCGACCCTGCTGAACTGGTCACCCGACCGCGTGGCTTCAGAAATCAAGGCCTGCCTCGACATCCGCGCCGACAGCCTTTCGGCCCTCAACTCCACGACTGCGAGTACCTGACATGTCCGCCATTTCCCAACTGAAGACAGCCCTCGGCGACGCCAAGGTGCTGACCGCAACGGACAAGGTTCAGGATCGCCGCCACGACTATTGGGTGGTCAGCCATATCCGTGACCGCCTCGGTGCCGAGGGTCCTGCCCCGGCCTGTGTCGTGCGGCCGGCCAGCGCAGCGGACGTCCAGGCAATCGTCAGGATCGCCACGGCAACCGGAACCCCGCTCATTCCGTTCGGCCTTGGCAGCGGCGTTGTTGGCGGTGTGATCACCAGCCCGGACACGATACTGCTCGACATGGGCGCGATGAACGCCACACGCAGCATCGACCCGGAAAACCTGCTGGCCACCTTCGATGCCGGCAAGAATGGACTTGAAGCTGAACAGGACGTCGCCGCACTGGGGCTGACCACGGGCCATTGGCCACAGTCCATTGCTGTTTCGAGCGTCGGCGGCTGGGTCGCCACGCGGGCCTCTGGCCAGTTTTCGACCGCCTACGGGAATATCGAAGACCTGATCTATTCCATAGAGGCGGTCCTGCCCGACGGAAGTCTGGTAACCCTGGGAAAGGCACCGCGCGCCTCGGCAGGACCTGATCTGCGCCACATCATGATGGGGTCTGAGGGCACGCTCGGAGTCATTACCGGCGTTACCCTGTCCCTGCGCCGGGCGGCCGAGAAGCAGGCGGTGTCAGCTTTCGCCGCGCCTGACATGCGCACAGGCTTCACCTTCCAGCGGGAACTGGTCCAGCGCGGCTGGCGACCGCCGGTCATGCGCCAGTACGACATCCGCGAAAGCAGACGCCTGCATGAAGCGGCAAAGGACTGCACCGTCATCATGGTCCATGAAGGCCCTGCCACCCTGGTGGATGTGGAGCGCGCCGCCGCC
>CAIYSH010000227.1 GCA_903928755.1 uncultured Alphaproteobacteria bacterium
CAAAGGCATAGCCGCCCCCGGGGGCAGGCTCGCCTGACCACTGGCCGTCGCCCTCTTCAGCATCGAGGTCCAGGCGTCTGGCCGCCGCGGCCAGGTCCCCTGAATCGCCGAGCAGGCCGGCCAGGGCCGCCTGTTCAACTGCAAAGGCCGGTGCCCGCGCGGACAGCCGCTCGATATTGGCCTTGGCGCTCCGGGCCGTCTGGACAAGGTTCAGAAGATCGCCGCCGGCCAGCCGCTCGCCGGATGCCAGCTCCAGGACCGCACCATCGACGCCCTCATCAGTCAGATAGGATTCCAGCATGGAATCGTCCTTGAGATAGCGCGACGACTTGCCCTTGGCGGCCTTGTAGAGCGGCGGCTGGGCAATGTAGAGGAAGCCCCGCTCAATGACCTGGGGCATCTGCCGGTAGAAAAAGGTCAGCAGCAGGGTGCGGATGTGGGCGCCGTCGACGTCGGCGTCCGTCATGATGACGATCTTGTGGTAGCGGATTTTCTCGATATCGAAATCGTCCCGGCCGATTCCGGCGCCCAGGGCGGTGATCAGGGTGCCGATCTGGTCGGAGCCCAGCATCCGGTCGAACCGGGCTCGCTCGACATTGAGGATCTTGCCCCGCAAGGGCAGGACGGCCTGGTTCTCGCGATTGCGCGCCTGCTTGGCCGAACCACCGGCAGAATCGCCTTCCACCAGGAAGATTTCCGACTTGGCGGGATCCTTTTCCTGACAGTCGGCCAGCTTGCCGGGCAGGGAACTGATATCCAGAGCCGACTTGCGACGGGTGAGCTCCCGCGCCTTGCGGGCTGCCTCGCGGGCTGCCGCGGCCTCGGTGATCTTCTGAACGATCATCTTGGCTTCGACGGGGTGTTCTTCGAACCAGGCTCCGAGGCCTTCGCCGACCAGGCCCTCAACGGCGGGGCGGACTTCGGAGGAGACCAGCTTGTCCTTGGTCTGGGACGAGAATTTGGGATCGGGCACCTTGACCGACAGGACGCAGGTCAGGCCTTCCCGGGCATCTTCACCGGAGACCGAAACCTTCTCACGCTTGGCAGCGCCGGAGGTCTCCGCATAGCTGGAAATGATCCGGGTCAGGGCTGAACGGAAGGCCGCAAGGTGTGTGCCCCCATCCCGCTGCGGGATGTTGTTGGTGAAGCACAGGACGTTCTCGTGATAGCCGTCATTCCACCACAGGGAGAGGTCAAGCTCGACATTCTCGCGCTTGCCACGGACGACGATCGGGGCCTTCAGAATGCCGGTCTTGGCCTTGTCCAGGTGACGGACGAAGGCCTCGACCCCGCCCTCGTAGTGGAGCATTTCCACATAGGGCTCGGCCTCCCGGTGGTCCTTGAGCCAGATGGTCACGCCGGAGTTCAGGAAGGCCAGTTCCCGCAGGCGGTGCTCCAGTGTCTTCCGGTCAAATTCGATGAAGGCGAAGGTTTCCAGCGACGGGAAGAAGGTGACCTCGGTGCCTGACAGGAATTCGCCATTCTCACGCAGGGGGGCATCGCCGGTAACGATCAGCGGCGAAACGGCGTCGCCGCGGCGGAATTCCATCTCATAGGCCTTGCCACCCCGATAGATCTTCAGGCGCAGCCAGTCGGACAGGGCGTTGACCACCGATACCCCGACCCCGTGCAGACCGCCCGAAACCTTGTAGGAGTTCTGGTCGAACTTACCGCCGGCGTGCAGCTGGGTCATGATGACCTCGGCGGCAGAAACGCCTTCGCCTTCGTGGATGTCTACCGGAATGCCCCGACCATCGTCGGTCACGGTGCAGGAGCCGTCGGCGTTCAGGATCACCTCAACCCGGGTGGCCCAGCCAGCCAGGGTTTCATCAATGGCGTTGTCCACCACTTCATAGACCATGTGGTGCAGGCCCGACCCGTCATCCGTGTCGCCGATATACATGCCCGGTCGCTTGCGCACGGCCTCCAGTCCGCGCAACACCTTGATGGCGTCGGCGCCGTATTCCTCTGCGGCCGCCTGGGTGGCGGTAAGCTCGGGGG
>CAIYSH010000228.1 GCA_903928755.1 uncultured Alphaproteobacteria bacterium
CCCCTTTGCGCAGCAGACCGCACGACCTTCATGGAGGTTTCCTGGTCCCCGTAGCTGCGAACCAGGTCTACCAGAAGGGCCTCTTCCTCAGCCGTGGGCAGGACGTCATCAAGGGCCAGGACGAAGGTCCGGAAAAGGTCCCGATAGCCGGACTCGATCAGCAGCCTGGCAGCACGAACGGTTTCCCGGGCCTCGAAGCGATTTCGGTCTGCCGACTTGATGACAGGGTCCCGACCCAGGTCCAGTTGCGTCAGTCCCACCTTTTCGGCGGCGAGCTGTCCATAAAAAGTCGTGTTGTATTTCGCACCGGCCTCATAGAAGGGCTGGGCCGCGTCCAGACCTGCCATGGCCTCCACGGCCCGACCCCGCCAGTAGAGTGCGCGCCCGCGGGTGATGGCCGAAGAGCCGATGATGCCAAGGGCCTTGAAGTGCCCCTCTGCGAGGACCGGATTTCCCAGGCGGGTAAGGGCAATCCAGCCCGCATAGAATTCTGCCTCTGCGGCGTCGGCGCCCATCATGAGCCCTGAATTGGCAGAGGCATTATAAGCGCCCTGGTTATCCCCGGCCTTCAGGGCTGAAAGGGTCAACTGGTAGCGCTCGTCCCAGATACGGGTGGCCATTTCCGGGTTCAGGATTTCAGGTGCGGGCCCCGTCAGATCGAGGCGCGCCAGGGCATCCTGTCCCCGCCGACGGCTGAAGCTGGCCCGCTCGAAGCGAAGACCCGGGTCCTGCGCCAGTTCAGGCGGCAGCGCCGCCACAAGGCTGAGGGCGTCGCCCGTGCCCTGTCGGAGCGCAATGCGTGCCCGCGCCAGGGCCAGTTGATCGGGGGGCAGAAGCGCCAGCATGTCACGGGCTGCAGGTCCCTGGGCACCATAGAGCAGGGTCCTTGCCCGCTGTATGTGATCATCCTGAGAGAGCAGGTCTCCAAATCGTGCGAGCATGTCCCGCTGGACATCGGCATCAAAGGTCTTGTTGCGCCAGGCGCTGCGGACGAGGGAAGTGGCCGCTGCCGAATTGCCCGTGGCTCTTTGGGCCCCGGCCAGGGCCATGATCCCTTCGGCGGTCAGAGGTTCTCCGTCACTGAACCAGGCCATGATCTGTTGCGGGCTCAGACCGGATGACTCGATCTTGCGCTCTGCGGCCATCTGGCGTTTCGGAGCCCTGGCCCAGCCTGCCAGGTCGCGCCCGGCCTGATCCAGCTCGAAGAAAGTCAGGCGGTCGGCATTTGTATCCAGCAGGGCCCAGAGCGCTGTCTTGCGGGCAATGGTGTCGGAAATCTGCGGAAGCGTTGCGCGAGCATTCTCGACATTGCCACTTCGGGCGCTTTCCAGCGCCTGTCTCAGCCGATCGGCATCCTCTGATGAGAGCTGATTTGCATAGCTGCTGGCAGGGGTCTGGACCAGGTCCCGAGCGCTGTCCTGGCGCGATGCCGGAGCCTGTGTTGTCTGGGCTTCGGCCATGCCAGCCAGGACGGCGACCATGGCGAAAGCAGAAACGGTCCGGGTGAACCTGAACGACAATCCACGAACTCCGGGACCCTGGGTGAAGTGTGCGCGAGAAATAACAGACTCAATCGGTTGCGGCATAGGGGGCTAGCGCCATATTGTCCGCCCCAATCTTGAGGTCGCATCATTTGACCTCGTCTTCACGGCTTTTTGCAGACCATGTCCAATCCGAAGTTCAGGGGCGTCATGCCCGCGCTTGTCACACCTTTCCGCGACGGTCAGGTCGATGAGTCCACCTTCGTCAAACTGGTTGAACGCCAGGTTACCGGTGGTGTCCATGGGGTGGTTCCGGTGGGCACGACGGGGGAGACCTCGACCCTGAGCCATGATGAGCACCGCCGGGTTGTGGAATTGTGCGTCCGGACGGTGAAGGGGCGTGTTCCTGTCATCGCCGGAGCTGGGTCGAATTCAACAGCCGAGGCCATAGAACTGGCCAGGCATGGCAAGGCTGTTGGTGCGGATGCCGTTCTGGTCGTGACCCCGTACTATAACCGTCCCAGCCAGGAGGGGCTTTATGCCCACTATGCGGCGATCAATGACGCCGTACAGATTCCGATTTTCGTCTACAACGTCCCCAGTCGGACAGGTGTCGACATTTCAGACGCGACCCTCGCCCGACTGTCGAAACTGCCGAACATCGTCGGCGTCAAGGATGCCACGGGGGACATGACGCGGGCGACGGTCCAGCGGATCACCTGCGGATCGGCGTGGATCATGTTGTCGGGGGATGATCCAACCGCCCTCGGCTATATGGCGCATGGTGGTCACGGCTGCATTTCCGTTACTTCGAATGTTGCCCCTGAACAGTGTGCCGCCTTCTACAATGCCGCCATGTCGGGCGATGCCAAAGGCGCGCTCTACTGGCAGGACAGGCTGGTTCGGCTTCATAAGTCCCTGTTCACGGATTCATCTCCGGCTCCTGCGAAATACGCCCTTTCTGAACTTGGACTGTGC
>CAIYSH010000229.1 GCA_903928755.1 uncultured Alphaproteobacteria bacterium
AAGGTCACCAGACATGCGGCAAGATCGGCATGGGCAGCAGGGAGGGTCACGGGAGAGCGTCTAAAGTGGAACGGCGCTGAAGTCAGCGCCCATGTTCTCTACCAGGCTCACCCCACGCATGAGGGCCATCGGGCCCACAACACACATTCCCATCGGACGCTAGATCAATACACGAATTTTCGCCCAATAAACAATTATATACACAGATTTCATCTGTAGATTGCTTATATTAATTTCTGTTAATACTGATTTTTGGAAATAATTTCATTGAAATTAATCATGATAAATCTGTTTTCAGGTGCGACACATTGTCACTTTTTGGCTTGTAAACACAATCTAAATAGTAGTCAGATAACGAGTGTGGACGAGTAAAAGAAGCAACTCTGGCATGACCTCTCAATTCGCGAACACCCGAATTCTGATTGTTGATCACAACGAAGGCATGCGCAGCATTGTCGGAACCGTTCTGCGGGGGTTGGGTTTCCCGCGGGTGGAAATTGCGGAAAACGGGGAACAGGCCCTTCTGAGTATGCGTAAGCACGCCCCCGATCTGATCATCACCGAGCTCAAAATGCCGGTGATGGATGGCCTGACCTTTCTCAAACACCTCCGCCTGGACGAGAAAAACCCGAACAATATGGTTCCGGTGATCGTGGCCAGCGGCCATACCGAGGACAAGTATGTCCGGGCCTGCCTCAGCGCAGGTGCAGACCATTTCCTCGCGCGCCCGATTTCAGGCCATAATGTCGCCGACCGGATCAACCGCATCATACGGGATGACCGCAAGTTCATACGGACAGAAGACTATTTCGGCCCGGCCCGGAACCTGAAAGCCGTGGAAATGATGCAGGCGTCCAAGAAGGCCGCCTAAAGCAGGATCTGGTCGGTCAGAGACAGTATCAGATCCGATCAGGACTTTACGCCTTCACGACCCTCGCTCAAGGCCAGCAGGGCATAGCTGGCCAACCAGTGTTCACCCATATAGTCGCCTGCCACATGGGGCAGGCTGGCCTGCAGATGCCGCTCTGCAGCGTCTATGGCGACGGCCTGGAGCCGGTGCTTCCCTGGTAGATCAGCAGCAATCGACCGCCAGCACCAGGCACGACTGAGGTTAAGGCCATCGAGATGGGCGATCTTGCCATCGGTCCTGTCGCTGACCCTCGCCGGCTGGAAGAGTGTCTGTGGCACACCAGACACTGCATCCGGCAGGAAGCGGTCAAACCAGTCTCGAAATCCGCCAGCTTCCATCAGGCGGCCCATACATTGCGCCTCCATCAGGGCCGGCGACAGGAAGTCATCCCCGGATGGCTCCCAGGCCTGACAGGCATGATCCTGGCCGTACCAGGCCATGGCTTTGGTCCTAAGCAGGTCGAGCAGATCCTGATCGCCAACAACCTCCGCATAGTCGGCGCTGAGCGACAGGGCAAAGGCCGTGGAGGAATGCACCCCCGTACGGATCGGATAGTCGCACAGGGGCAGAAAGGCCTTGAACCGACCTGCGAAGGCAGTTGCCAGGGGTTCAAGCCGCGCGCCCCAGGGCGCGTCGTGCACGACCAGTTCAGAATGCAGCTTGAGCAACCAGGCCCATCCATAGGGCCGGGAAAAGCCCCGGGCGGACTCTGCGGACATATAGGCGCGTTCAGCCTCAACCTTTTCGACGGTAAAAGCCTGGTCGAAATGCAGGCGTATGTTGGTGGCCTGGGGTATTTCGGGGTGCAGGCGCAGCAGACTGGCCAGAAGCCAGTGGCTATGGACGCAGGAGTGCCAGTCAAAGCTGCCATAAAAGATCGGATGCAGGTCACGGGGGCCCCTGACATCGGCGGGCCCAGTCATCAGGTGATCGAGCTTGTTGGGAAACTCCCGGTTCACATGACCCAGGGCTATGGCAGCCAGACTGGCTGCGAAGTCAGCCGTGAGGACGGAAGGCGAAGACATACATCAGCACCATGTTGATCAGCAGCAGCGGCAAGGCCGTAGGGATCTGGGCCCGGATGACGGCGAAGCGGTCCTTCAACTCCAGAAGGGCGGTCGGCACAACATTGAAATTGGCCGCCAGCGGCGTCATCAGGGTTCCGCAGAAGCCAGACAGCATGCCGATGGCGCAGACGATTGCGGGGTCGCCACCAAACCGGTGCACCAGGAAAGGCAGGGCAACCCCCGCCGTCATGACCGGGAAGGCCGCAAAGGCATTGCCCATCACCACGGTGAAGAGGGCCATGCCCAGACAATAGACCACTACGGCCATCGCCGGTGTATTCATCGGAATCCAGGTAGTCACCAGATCGCCCACCACCCTGCCCACGCCCGCCAGGGCGAACAGGGCGCCAAGCGCCGCCAGCATCTGCGGAAGAAGGGCCGCCCAGCCCACCAGATCCATCAATCTGCGCCCCTCCTGGAGCGGGGTGATCAGGGGTTGGCGGAACAGGGCAAAGGCCGCGCCAGCCGCCAGAATGGCCCCGGCGGCCAGAGAGATCAGGGTCGCCTGTTTCGGATCCAGCAGTGGCTCCGGCCCCAGCGACCAGGTCTTGACCACCAGGGTTCCGAACAGGACCACCACCGGAATGACCAGGGCCGGGAGAAAGAGCCGGTTTCCGAACCGGAGGGCTGAGGTCTGTCTGTCCGCCAGGGCTGCCCCGCCGCCAGTTCCCTGCCCCAGTCTTCCGACCCCTGCCGTAACGGCCAGGATCAGGACGAGTATGCCATTGCCCAGGTCTCCGAACCGGTCGCCAGCCAGGAAACTGGCGGCCAGAAGGCCCCAGAACAGGGCATTGCGCCCGCGTCTGGGATTGGTCTGATCCCGGATGCTCAGGATGGCATAGGCTGCAAAGACCAGCCCGGCCAGCCCATAGACGACCCCCAGCTTGATCATGTTCCCGTCCTGCGGGACAGGCCTCGGCCGAAGATCACTATCCGGGCTCCATGGATGGCGAAGGCAGCTATGGCGCTGGGTATGGCCCACCGCGACAGGTCCAGGGGCTCGAGCCGCACGCCGCTCTGATCCAGGAAGCCGACCATCAGCAATATGGAGCCTATGGCCATGAAGATGTCTTCGCCAAAAAACAGTCCGATATTGTCGGTGGCGGCTGAAAGGGCGCGGACCCGTTGCCGGTCATCTTCGCCCAGACCTTCGCCTGCCGCAGCTTCCGCCATGGGGGCCAGAAGCGGCCGGACGGTCTGTGTCTGTCCGGCGATGGAGGTGAGACCCAGGGCAGAGGTCAGTTGTCGTAACAGCAGGTAGCCGATCATGAGGCGACCAAAGGTCATGCCCCTAAACCCCCGGATCAGGTCCCGCGCCCGCTCCTGAAGACCGGCCCGCTCCAGCATGCCGATCACCGGCAGGATCAGCCATGCGGCACTGACATAGCGGTTGTCATTGAAGGCCTTGCCGAAGGCCTCGAGCACCTCGACCGGAGACAGGCCCGCTGCCAGGCCAGTGGCAAAGGCCGAGGCCACGACCACCAGCAGGGGATTGAAGCCCGCCGCAAAGCCGGCCACCACCACCGCGACCCCCAGAAGGATCAGCATACCAAACCCCCGATGCCCGAATTTACCAGGGGTAGGACTTAACCCTCAAAACCTTTGAACCGATAGCCCTGGCCGTCGCGGACCACATGACCGGCCGTCGGTGCGGCGAAATGGGTGCCGATGACGAGGATCGGCTTGTCGGCGGTATCCTCGAACATCTGACGGCGCATGACCGCCGATGCCTTGCCGTCGCTGTCGAAAGGTGGGGACCAATCAGGATGGGCCAGCTGACAGGGATGGTGGACAGCGTCGCCGGTAATCATGGCCGACTGCCCCTCGGACTCGATCATCACACTGACATGACCGGGCGTGTGGCCCGGGGTCGGAATGAGACGGACTTCGGCAGACAGCCTGTGATCCATCTCCACCAGCTGGGCGAGACCCGCATCGAAGATCGGCTGGACGGAATCCGACAGTATGGCCTGCTGCTCGTCGTCCTCATGAGCGCTCCAGTGGGCATGTTCCCGGGCACCGATCAGGTATCTGGCCTTGGGGAAGGTCGGAACCCATTTGCCATCCACCAGCATGGTATTCCAGCCGACATGGTCCACATGGAGATGTGTGCAGATCACGTGGTCCACACTCTCCCGCGACCAGCCGGCAGCGGTCAGCTGATCCAGGAACCCCGTAGCCAGGGCTTGACCACCCAGCAGGGAACGGGGGCGGTCATTGCCGATGCAGGTGTCCACCACCAGTCTAAGCCCCGGGGCCTCGACCAGCAGGGCATGGATTGACAGGCGAAGGGAACCGTCCTCGGTCACATAGTCCGGATAGAGCCAGGGAATGGTCTTGAGAACTTCCGGCCGGGCTTCAGCCAGGAAGGGCCGCGCCTCGGAATAGGGCACGGGCAACTCGATCTCGACAATGCGGGTCACGGTGACCGCGCCAACCTTCCAGGTCAGCATGCCCGTCTACCGCAGGTCTGCGTTGATCTTGGCCAACATCGCAGATCCCGGGATGAGCTCCTTGCTACCCAGCGAATTCAACGGAGCTGTGACCGTATCCAGGGAGTTGTGGAGGTCGTCCGCCTCCGGATCCACATAGAGGAGACCCGTCACGACCTCGCCCAAAGCCTGGCGCTGGGCCAGATAAGTCATGGCCGCGATCCGGTCGGTGGGATCATAGTGTTCGGCGAGCTTGTGCAGGGCGAGCACCGAACCATCGTGCTGGGTGACGGTCGTGGTGGTGCCCGGCTCATAGTCCACGTGAATGGGGGCGCGGCTGGAAATCAGATCCAGGCGGTTTACGGCCTCATTGTGCTCGCGGACATAGTCGTAGCTCTTGGTCGAGCCGGCATGGTTGTTGAACTGCACGCAGGGGCTGACACAATCGATGAAGGCCGCGCCCTTGTGGGCCAGGGCGGCGCGGATCAGCGGGGCCAACTGGGCCTTGTCGCCCGAAAAGGACCGGGCCACGAAGGTCGCGCCAAGCTGAAGGGCCAGACTGACCAGATCAATGGCCGAGTCATGGTTTTCGACGCCACGCTTGGACTTCGAACCCTTGTCGGATGTGGCGGAAAACTGGCCCTTGGTCAGACCATAGACCCCGTTGTTCTCGACAATATAGGTCATGTTCACGCCGCGGCGAATGGCGTGGGCGAACTGGCCAAGGCCGATTGAGGCACTGTCCCCGTCGCCGGAAACTCCCAGATAGATCAGTTCGCGGTTGGCCAGATTGGCCCCCGTCAGCACCGAGGGCATGCGTCCATGAACCGTATTGAATCCGTGTGAGGCACCGAGGAAATAGTCCGGCGTCTTTGACGAACACCCGATACCGGACAGCTTGGCCAGCCGGTGGGGTGGCAGGTTCAGGTCATAGCAGGCCTGAATGATCGCGGCAGAAATGGAGTCATGCCCACAGCCGGCGCACAGGGTCGAAACCGACCCCTCATAATCCCGACGGGTAAAGCCGAGTTCATTGGCCGCGAGGCTGGGGTGATGCAGGCGGGGTTTGGCCAGATAGGTCATTCTGCGGCCTCCGTAACTGGGGAACGCGGCGCCGAGGCACCAAGACGCGCGCCGATCTCGGCGGCAATGAAGCGGGCAGTGATCGGGGTGCCATCATAGTGCAGGATCGGCGGCAATTTGGCCGGGTCTACATCACCCTCGTTCATGATCAGGGTGCGAAGCTGGGCATCCCGGTTCTGCTCGACCACAAACACCCGGTCATGGGCAGCAATGAAGTCATAGACCTCGTCGCTGAACGGGAAGCCCCGCACCCGCAGACCATCCAGATGATGGCCTTTTGATTCCAGGATCTCCAGGGCTTCATGCATGGCCGGCGTCGTGGATCCGAAATAGATCACGCCAGTCCTTGTCGCCATCGCAGATTTGCGCGGAACAGGGGCCGGGATCAGGGACTTGGCCGTCTCGAACTTGCGCAGCAGGCGCTGCATGTTGTCGACATAGACATGGCCCTCCTCGCTGTAGCGGGCATAGGGATTGCGTGAGGTTCCCCGGGTAAAGTAAGCGCCCTTGGAGGGGTGGACCCCTGGATAGGTGCGATAGGGAATGCCGTCGCCATCGACATCCTTGTAACGACCGAAATCCACACCGGACTCCAGGTCCTCATACGTCATGACCTTGCCACGATCGAGGCTGCGGGTGTCATCCCACTTGAAAGGCTCGGTCAGCCACTCGTTCATGCCGATGTCCAGATCCAGCATGACAAAGATCGTTGTCTGCAGGCGGTCGGAAAGGTCGAAGGCCAGGGCCCCCATTTCGAAGCATTCCCCGGGATCCTGCGGCAGCAGCATGGGGTGCTTGGTATCTCCATGGCCGGCATAGGCCGCACCGATCAGGTCTGCCTGCTGGGTCCTGGTCGGCATGCCTGTGGACGGGCCGCCCCGCTGGACATCCATGATGACCGCCGGAATTTCCGCAAAATAGCTGAGGCCGATGAACTCGGTCATCAGGGAAACGCCGGGGCCGGAGGTGGCGGTAAAGGCGCGGGCGCCGTTCCATCCGGCACCGATGACGATCCCGATCGAGGCAATCTCGTCCTCTGCCTGGACGATGGCGTAGCGGGCCTTGCCGGTTTCGTCTTCGGTGCGGAACTCTTCACAGTAATCCATGAAGGCCTCGACCACCGAGGTCGAAGGGGTGATCGGATACCAGGCGCAGACCGTCGCACCACCATAGACAGCGCCCAGGGCCGCGGCGGAATTGCCCTCGACATAGATCCGGTCACCCACGGCGTCTGCGCGGTGAACCTGCAGACCCAGGGGGGCGAGATAGTTCCTGACATAGTCCCGGCCCATGTGCAGGGCAGCGACATTGGCCTTGATCAGGCGATCCTTGCCGGCAAACTGCTCAGCCAGCAGGGTCTCGATGACCTCGATCTCTATGCCCAGCAGGGCCGCCAGGGCGCCCACATAGATGATGTTCTTGAAGAGCTGGCGCTCCCGGGGAACCGAGTAGACCTCGTTGCAGATCCGGGTCAGCGGCACGCCCACCACGGTAATATCCTTGCGGAATCGGCTCTCCGGCAGGACCTTGGTGGAATCATAGAACAGGTAGCCACCCGGCTCGATCTCGGCAATGTCACGATCCCAGGTCTGGGGGTTCATGGCCACCATCAGGTCGACCCCACCCCGGCGCCCAAGGTGCCCGTCGCCGGTGATCCGGACCTCATACCAGGTCGGCAGGCCCTGAATGTTCGAAGGAAAGATGTTCCTTGCCGCGACCGGCACCCCCATCCGCAGGACGGACTTGGCGAACATGGCATTGGCGCTGGCCGAACCAGAGCCGTTCACATTGGCGAACTTGACGACGAAGTCGTTGTTGAGCTTCAGCGGTTCTGACATGCGCCGCCTCCTGTCATCGAAGTGGCGTGGGTCATTTCAAGGGTAAATCTCTGCATGTCCCATGCCCCTGTGGGGCAGCGCTCTGCGCAAAGTCCGCAATGCAGACAGACGTCCTCGTCCTTGACCAGAACCCGGCCGGTTTTCAGTTTGTCCGAGACCAGCAGGTCCTGGTCCAGATGCAGGGAGGGCGCATTGAGCCGACCACGGAGGTCTTCTTCCTCACCATCTTCCGTGAAGGTGATGCAGTCCACCGGGCAGATATCAACGCAGGCGTCGCATTCAATGCAGAGGGGTTCCGCAAAGACCGTCTGGACATCACAGTTCAGACACCTTTGCGCCTCGGAAAATCCGAGCCCGGCATCGAAACCCAGCTCGACCTCCAGCCTCACATCCTTCAGGGATTCGACCTTGTCCCTCTGGGGCACACGGAAGCGGGCATCATTGGAGATGTCGTTGTCATAGCTCCACTCGTGGATACCCATCTTCTGGGAGGTGAGGGAGAAGCCGGGCGGAGGGCGGTCCTGGACGTCCTCTCCCTGGCAGTAGCGATGGATCGAGACGGCAGCATCATGGCCCTGAGCGACGGCCCAGATGATGTTCTTGGGTCCGAAAGCCGCGTCGCCACCGAAAAACACACCGGAGCGCGTGGACTGGAAGGTGACCTCATCAACCTTGGGCATGTCCCATTCATTGAACTCCAGGCCGATATCGCGCTCGATCCACGGAAAGGAATTTTCCTGACCGACCGCCACCAGGACATCGTCGCAGGGATAGTGCTCATCAGGCTCACCTGAGGGCATGAGACGGCGACGGCCCTTGTCGTCGTACTGGGCTTCGACCACTTCAAAGACAACGCCCGTGAGCTTGCCATTGTCATGGGTGAAGGCTTTGGGAACCCGGAAGTTCAGGATTGGAATGTCCTCATGCAGGGCATCCTCCTTTTCCCAGGGACTGGCCTTCATCTCCTCAAAGCCGGAACGGACCACAACCTTGACATCCTCGCCACCCAGGCGACGCGATGTGCGGCAGCAGTCCATGGCTGTATTGCCGCCGCCCAGCACGATGACCCGGCGACCGATCCGGTCGATATGACCGAAGGAGACACTTGAAAGCCAGTCTATGCCCACATGGATATTGGCGCGGGCCTCTTCACGACCGGGCAGGTCGAGATCCCGGCCGCGCGGCGCCCCGGTGCCCACAAAGACGGCATCATAATTTTCAGCAAGCAGGTCCTTGAGGCTGTCCACACGCTGGCCCAGGCGCATCTCCATGCCCAGGCCGGTAATGTAGCCGACTTCCTCGTCGATCACCTCTTCAGGAAGACGGAACCGGGGGATCTGGCTGCGGATCATGCCGCCCGCCTTGGCATCGCCGTCATAGAGAACGAGGTCATAACCCAGCGGTGCCAGGTCACGGGCCACTGTCAGGGCCGCAGGGCCGGCACCGACCAGGGCGATCCTCTTGCCGTTCCTGGATGCCGCGGGGGGCGGCAGGCGGCTGGAAATGTCATCCTTGTTGTCGGCAGCCACCCGCTTCAGCCGGCAGATGGCCACAGGCTCGTCCTCAACCCGTCCCCGCCGACAGGCAGGCTCGCAGGGTCGGTCACAGGTGCGCCCAAGGACGCCCGGGAAGACATTGGACTTCCAGTTGATCATGTAGGCGTCGGAATAGCGGCCTTCTGCGATCAACCGGATATACTCCGGGACAGGCGTGTGGGCCGGACAGGCCCACTGGCAATCTACGACCTTGTGGTAATAATCAGGTCCTTCGGTACGCGTAGGGTGCAAGATCCGTCTCTCCCTGGGGTCACCATGATCATCCGGCACAGGCTGGATTTCCGTTGATCGGAAATGCAGAGATCTGCACCGCAGCGGTGTTGCCCTTATCTAAAGGCCGTTCTGTGTGCTGCGCCAAGACGCTTTTTGAACAGGTGGCCTCATCCACAGCGAAAATCGGCCCCGGTCAAGAGTCTGTGATCACAACCGGAGGCACCTTCCCGCCGTGATTAACAAACCGTAAAGTTCATTACCCGGCGATGGTCGGGGCGCTGAATTTCGGGAGTCTGATCAATGCCTTCGCCTTTCGAAGTCTCCTCAGAAGTGCCGGTCGAGTTGCATGATGCCATCCCGTCGCCGTTTGACCGGCAGGATGCAGACCTTGAAATCAACCTGCGGCGCGCAGCCTCGGAAAATGCGGAAACCCTGAGGCTGGCCCGCGCCCTGTGAGCTGACTGGACCTGAGTCCCGTTGGCTCTATATTGCCCGGAAAGACAACTCCGGGGATCAGGGCATGGAACTTCGTCGACTGGGCACAAGCGGCCTCAAGGTCAGCGCCGTCGGGCTGGGATGCAACAACTTCGGCATGCGCATCGATCAGGCGCAGACCCAGGCCGTCGTGGATACGGCGCTTGAGGCTGGAATTACCCTCTTCGACACCGCCGACATCTATGGCGGATCAAGGTCAGAGGTCTTTCTCGGCGAGGCCCTGAAGGGCAAACGGGACAAGGCCATCATTGCGACCAAGTTTGCCAACCCCATGGGCGAAGGTGCCTACAGCCGGGGCGGGTCGCGCCGCTATATCGTCTCTGCAGTCGAGGCCAGCCTGAAGCGGTTGCAGACCGACCACATCGACCTCTATCAGATGCATGTTCCTGATGCCGATACCCCCATAGATGAAACCCTCCGGGCCCTCGATGACCTGGTTCGCGATGGCAAGGTCCTCTATCTCGGCAATTCCAACTTTTCCGGCTGGCAGATCGCGGATGCAGACTGGATTTCGCGCACGGCAAAGATGGAGCGGTTTGTCAGCGCCCAGAACCTGTTCAGCCTTCTCGAACGGGGTGCCGCCCGGGATGTTCTGCCGGCCTGCGATCACTTCGGGCTTGGCTTCCTGCCCTTCTTCCCTCTGGCGTCCGGACTGCTGACTGGCAAGTATCGGCGCGGCGAGGCTGCACCTGAAGGCACCCGGCTGGCAGCCTGGGGTGCCAGGGGTCAGGCCGCCCTCAATGACCGCAATCTTGACCGGGTCGAGACGCTGGAGGCCTGGGCCAAGGAGCGGGGCCATACCCTGCTGGAACTGGCCTTTGCCTGGCTGCTGGCCCATCCGGCCGTGTCATCGGTCATAGCCGGTGCAACCCGTCCTGATCAGGTGAAGGACAACGCCGCCGCCGCGACCTGGGCCCTGTCGGTCCAGGACCGCGACGACGTCACGAAACTCCTGGGCTAGGGCTTCTTGGCCGCCTGAACCTCGATCTCAGCCAGCATGCCCGGCGCGACAAGGGCCGCCACCTGAACCGTGACGCGGGCCGGCTTGTTTGGCTGGTCCGCCGTGCCGAAGAACTGGTTATAGCCCTCCATCATGCCGGCGAAGTCCATCTTGCCGCCCTTGGCAGGATCCCCCGCCAGATAGACCCGCATCATGAACACATCGCTCATGGTCAGGCCCTGTGCCTTGAGCACATCCTGGATCTTTTTCATGATGCCAAGGGTCTGGGTCTTCGTGTCACCGAACTCAGGCGGCGTGCCAGCTGGCGCAGCGGTATTGACCGGCGGCGGCGTCTGGCCGCTCACATAGACAATGCCATAGCCCGCAGGAACCACTGTCGCCGTAGCGATCGCGGCCGCTGGCGCACCGACATGGATCACCTGGGCAAGGGCCGGAGCTGCGAAAGCCAACGGGATGAGGCTGAGTAGGGCAGGCAGGACACGCATTCAGATCTCCTTGGGGTGTTGAGTTGAGTCTTGTTTGCGTCACGGGTAGGGGCAAGGGTCCACGCAGGCCATTGCCGCATGGCTGCCAGAGCCCGAAAGCGCACAAATTTCCAGCTCAATGCCCGTATTTCTGACATTCGATGCTGAATTTTCAGGCTGAAATTCAAAGTAGTGTTTCAAAAACTTACAGCATTAACGTCTACATCCCACACATCGGACTTGAGATCGATAATATTGGAACGCTGATATTTTCAGCATGTAACGGCTGAATTTTCAGCCAGGTCAACTTTTTGCGACGCAGCAAGCATTCCGGGTTGACCCAGCACTGCCCCAGACGAACCGTAAGCCATCGACCGAGGATTTCTGCTTCCTGGCGGGGGTTTTCGTGAGAAAGGCCGGAATCGGGGCCAACCTTGAAATTGCTGCATCGCGGTATGAATCGTGCATTCAACCGGGGTAACCGAGACCGGTTCGGTAAGCTTTCCAGGGTCAGTCCTGCCCCAGCCCGGAGCAACAATTTCAGTCTGAACATTTGGACTGAACAACACGAAATCGACCAAAAAGGTCGGCGGTAGAGGGGCTTACTTATGACGAGAAGAAATAAACTCAAACTGGTTAGCGGCGCTTCCCTTGCGGGGTTCATGCTGCTTGCGGGTCACGCCCTGGCGGCTGACGCCGCAGCGCCTGCAGGAACCGTCGATGAAGTCATCGTTACCGGCACCCGGCAGACCGGCCTCAAGGTCGAGGACAGCCCGGCACCGGTAACAGTGGTCGGCGTCGCAGCGCTTCAGCAGACGGGCCAGACCGACCTTCGGATCGGCCTGGCTAATGTCGTGCCATCCTTTACGGCCCAGGCCTTTGGTGGCGATACCGCCAACCTGACCCTGTCCGCCCGTCTCCGCGGCCTGTCTCCGAACCACGCCCTTGTCCTGGTGAACGGCAAGCGCCGACACACCACGGCCAACCTGGCGGTTCTCGGTGGTGCCTTCCAGGGGGGCGCATCAGCCGACCTGAACTTCATTCCCATGGCCTCGATCGATCACATCGAAGTCCTGCTTGAAGGCGCAGCAGCCCAGTACGGCACAGACGCCATCGCCGGCGTCATCAACATCATCCAGAAGAAGAACACCTCGGGCGGCGAACTCTCCA
>CAIYSH010000230.1 GCA_903928755.1 uncultured Alphaproteobacteria bacterium
GGCAGACATCTATGTGGCCCCCAGCTATGCGCAGGATTTGTTGGGGTATTGGGACCAGGTGGCAGGGTGTCTGTCGGTCAGGAGCCCGCGGGGCTGATCGCCGTCCATCCCCGCTGTTCCCGCCAATCGCTCGGCAGGTTGGCGAACCGTCCAATCCCGAGCTTGCTGAGGTCGGTGAAACGGCACTGACCCTCCAGGACCAACTGCGAAATCGCATGCCCACTGGCGGGCGACAGGCCAAAGCCGACACCCGACATGGTGGCCGCCGTGAGGTTGTCAGGGTTGCTGAAGCGCTCGATCACCGGGCGGCCATCAGGGGTATTTTCGACCACGCCAGCCCAGCTGCGGATCACGCGCAGATGGGCGGCGCTGGGCAGGAGTTCGGCGACCCGCTTGGCCAGGTTGCGGATCAGCGGAGTGGTCGGTCTGGCCTCCGGCCCCGTCGCGCTCACCTCCACCCACTCATGGGGTCCGCCACCATAGGCAAGATTGCCTCGCAGGGTCTGACGGCCATAGAGGCCGTTGCCGTCGACCCCGCCTATGGCCATGAGGGGTGCCGGTTCGGTGACGATCATCTCGGCGCGCGCAGACGCCAGGGGCAGGTCAATGCCCAGCTTTTCAAGGAGCATGCCGGTCTGGGGCCCGGCGGCGACGACCACAGCCTCGCAACCGAAGGCACCCTGGTCGGTTTCCACTGCAGTGACCTTGCCACCCCGGGTCTGAAACCCGGTGACAGCGCAGTTCTGGACGACCTTGCCGCCCAGATCCTGAATGGCCCAGGCATAGGCCTGCACCGTCCGCTGAGGATTGGCATGGCCGCCGAATTTGACATGGATGCCTCCCAGATTGTGCGGACTGACCAGGGGAGCGAGCTCCAGGGCCTGGCGGCTGTCTATGTGGTCGGCGGCATAGCCGAGCGCGTTAAAATTCGCTGCCATCTTATGGTAGGACGCAAGCTGCGCCGGGCTCATGGCGACAATCACCCGCTCACGGCGATATTCGGTGGGATAGCCCAGCAGATCGTCCATCAGCGGCCAGAGCCTTTGCTCTTCGGCATAGAGCGGGGAGTGATAGTGCGAGGCCCCGCCGCCATTGCGGCCCGAAGCCTCCCAGCCGACAATGCCCTTATCCAGCACCCGCACGTCGCAGCCAGAGCGGGCCAGCCACCAAGCAGTGCTCAGGCCTGTCACGCCACCACCGACGATGACGACCGATGCGCCCTTACTGGTCATGCCGGATCTTCACCGAAGACGACCATCTGCGCGGCTTCACGCTCGGTGCCGATATCGGCATAGGGCACCCACTGGCTGGGAATGCCGAACCAGACGTCCCACCCGGCGGTCATGGCGGCGGCTTCTTCCCAATCAGCCAGAACCTTGAGCGGCAGGGGGCGAACCGGTGCGCGAAACCCGGCCAGCGGAACGCGGGCAGACTGGGTAGCACAGGCCAGGGTCAGGGCCACCTGTTCGCGACACCGACGGGCCTGGCAGGCCCCCATGCAGGCGCGGGTCAGGCGCTTGATCTGATCCTGGTTGATCGGGCCGTCAGCCAGCAGGGTATGAATATCGCGGCCTGCCAGCCTTTCCGGACGTTGGAGATAGTTGGGCGGTTGCACGCCGAGCAGGTCTGCGCGGGTCACCTCTTCACACTGGCAGACCATAACCTGGCCATCTCCGACACTCAGCAGGGCGCGGATCCAGCCCATCTGGTAGGCTTGGCTATCCTGTGGTGCTCCAAAGCCTGCGCAATCGCCAGTGACGAAGACATTGGGCAGGGTCGTCGCGCCCTTGCCGGTCAGTACAGGCACATGGCCCCCGCGCTGGCTGTCGAGGGTCAGCCCCCCGCCCGCCGCGTTCAGCAACTCGATGGCGGGTGCCATGCCAATGCACATCACGACCGTGTCGCAGGAAAGTTCGGTGGTTGGGCCGCCTGCAGGGCCGACCTGGATGCGCTCGACACCAGTCAGGCCACCCTGGGCAGTATGGATCACTTGACCGGTCAGAAGGGGTATATCTGCAAGGTCAGGGCCGACAACCGCCTGGGCCTGCGGTAAGGCCTCGACAATGGCCGCCACATCCAGCCCCCTGGAGCGCGCCAGGGTCGCCGTCTTGAGAGCCAGCTCTCCTGACCCCAGCACCACGATCCGCCGTCCGGCGAAGGCATCGTAACGCTCCACCAAGGCCGTGAATCCCCCTGCCCCCATGACCCCGGGCTGATCCCAACCCGGGAAGGCCATGGGAATATCCCGGGCACCGGTCGCCAGGACCAGTTTGTCGAAACCCACCAACCAGGCACGCATTTCATTGGCCAGACCCACCACGGGGCGGGGCAAGGCGGCGAGCCCCGGCCCGTTGACGAAGACGCCCCAGGCACAGGTGGCCAGCGCAACCTCGACCCCCAGTTCAAGGGCCTCTTCCAGCGCCGGATTGGTCGCGAAGATCTGCGCGATCATGCGTTCCTGACGCTGCACCGCCGTGGTCATGCGGCCGCCGAAATAGAGCGGGGTATCGAGGCCCATGAGGCTGGCGGTCACCGGATTTTCGTCGACGAGCAGGACCTCTGCGCCTGCCTTGGCCTCACTGATGGCGGCTGCAGTCCCGGCAGGACCTGCGCCGATGATCAGGACCTGAACGGTGCGTTCCGGGTCTGGTAGCTTTCCGTTGATGGCGGCGCGGTCGATCCCGTTGACGTCAGGGCGCATCAGACGGCCTCCAGGGCCTGTTCCAGATCCGCGATCAGATCGTCGGGATGCTCAAGGCCCACCGACAGACGCATGCTGGCGTCGGTGATCCCGGCGGCCTCACGACTTGCCTTGGAAACGTTGTAATGCGTGGTTGTGGCGGAATGGCAGATCAGGGTCTCGGTGCCGCCAAGGCTGACCGCCAGACGCATGACCTGCAGGCGATCCAGGAACCGGAAGCATTCAGCCTCCCCCCCCTTGAGGCGCACCGAGAAGGTCGAGCCGGTGCCACGCGACTGGCGTGCCATCAGGGCCACAGCGGCAGGGTCGCTGCGGAAACCAAGATAGGTGACCCCGGCGACCTTGGGGTGGTCGCGAAGATAGCTGGCGATCTTCAGTGCGTTGGAGCAGGCGCGCTCGGTACGCAGCGGCAGGGTCTCGAAGGAGCGCAGCAATAACCAGGCGGTCTGGGCATCGAGATGCGCGCCCTTCAAGGTGCGCATGGTCTTGATCCTGGCAATCAGGTCTGCCGGACCAGAGACGCCTCCCGCCAGCAAGTCGGAATGACCGGCACAATATTTGGTCAGCGAGGTCATGCAGAGGTCAGCGCCCTCGGCGAGCGGCGACTGCAACAGGGGACCCAGGAAGGTATTGTCGACGACGATGACCGGCTTGCGCCCCTGCTTGATCTCCAGGGCCCTGGACAGCCGCGACACCAGGGCGATATCGACAATGGCGGCCGTCGGATTTGCCGGGCTCTCCAACCAGATGACACCAACCGGTCCATTTGCGGTCGCCCGGTCAAGGGCATCCTGAATTGAGGCCTCGCTCAACCCGTCGTCGAAGCCAAAGGGGGAAACCCCGAACTCCGGCAACACATTGTGCAGAAAGTTGTCCGTGCCGCCATAGATGGGCCGGGAATGGACAATGGTGTCGCCCGGGCGGACGAAGGTCATCAATGTGACCGTGATCGCCGACATGCCCGAGTTGAAGACGGCACTGTCCTCCCCACCATCCAGCGCACACAGCCTGGCCTCGACCATGGTCAGGTTAGGGTGACCCAGGCGCCCATAGATATAGGCCTGGGGCTCGCTGGCCATCCGGCGCGCACCGTCGGTGTCGGGGCCATCGAAATAGGCCTCGTGGATATCCTTGGCCTGCTGGGCCGAGCGATAGACGAAGGTGGATGTGGCATAGATCGGCGGCTTGGCGGCACCCTGTCCCGACTGGGGATCATAGCCGTGGCTGATGGCCAGGGTTTCCAGGTGCAATCCGGGCTTGTCGCTCACTTGGCTGTGCTCTTGGCTTGATCGAGGAAGGCTTGCGCTGTTGTGCAATACCAGTCGGTAAAGCGAACCAACAGGGACTCGGCCTCGGGCGAATAAGGACCGGGGGTATAGCCCAGCGAGTTGACACCCAGCTGGTTGGTCTCGGCCAGGTCGCGATCCTGCAGATTGGTCCGGTCCCAGAGGGCTGTCAGGGTCTCAAGGTCATAGTCGACACCCTCCTGGGCATCCTTGTGCACCAGCCATTTGCCGGTGACGATGGTCTCGTTCACCCCACTGGGCATGGCGTTGAAGATGAATACGAAGTCGCCGGTGGCATGACAGAAATTGTTGGGTTCCAGCGCCCAACGCAGGGAGCCGATATCCCCCTCGCCCGTCGGACACATCAGCCTGGCAACTGAGCGCTGGCCATCGAGGGTCATGGATACACAGCCCTCGTTCAAGGGAAACCGCATGGCCTGCCACCACGCCCCTTCGACCGGACCGCGCGGCAGGCCGATGGCGTCCATGCGCGCATCAAAGGCCTTGGCGTGCGGGTCTTCGCCATAGTCAAAATGGGCGGATGTTCCCGTAGGAAAGGTCACCGAAAGTTCAGGATGGCTCGCGGGGCAGTGATAGCATTCCCGTGCATTCTCCATCACCAGCTTCCAGTTGGCTTTTTCCACCAGGGTGGATTCGAAAACGACCTTGGCATTGAGCAGGTCGTGAGGTTCCAGCAGGGGGGCAAAGGCCTCCCGGAAGGGCGCAAAGTCTGGCGGATCATCGGAGAGACAAACATAGATGACCCCCGCGAGGGTCTCGAGCTTCACCGGCTTCAGACTGTGCGCGCTCAGATCAAAGCCTTCTGGCATCCGACCGGCATGAACCAGTTCGCCAGAAAGCTCATAGGTCCACTTGTGATAGGGGCAAACCAGTCGCGCCGCAGAGCCAGATCCCGCCGGGCAGATCAGACTGCCCCGGTGGCGGCAGGTATTGTGGAAGGCTCCCAGCTTGCCACTGCGGTCGCGCACAATGACCACCGGCCATGGCCCTGCCGAAAATGTCAGATAGGTGCCGGGCCTGGGCAGCTCGACCTCGAAGCCTGCCAGTAACCAGTGACGGGCAAAGATCGCATGCAAATCAAAATCATAGGCAGCCGGGTCATTATAGAGCCCCTGCGGCAAGCTGTGTCCTGGGCGCCTGGCCTGAAACATCGCCTCGACTGTCCGCAGATCGCTCATGAATCCTCCTCATACTTGCCGGACCATTACAGGCGGGCGACGGTGGAACACATCGCAATTCCTCCTGCGATCATTCAATATTCCGGCGCTTTGCACAGGTGAGCAAGGGGATGGGGTCCTAGGTCCCCGGCGACCTGTGGTACAGTTCCAGGCCGTCACCATGATTTTTGCGGAAGCCCTTCCAGGTGGCACCTGGCCCACCAGGGCTGATCACATCATACCCCGTTGAGGGTCCATCCTTGGGCCAGACGGCCGCATTGGAAATCGCCACATCGGTGTCGAGATAGGCTGCCCGGCTGGCATCTCCCTTCACGAACCGATCCAGGAAGGCGGTGATCATGTGCTGCTGGATGGCCATGATACGATCGTGACGCCAGACCGGGTCTTCGAACCAGTCAAGATCCCAGAGCGCGTTGCGCATGGTGGGCGGCGCGCCCGCCATACCAATGGCGTGGCCACCATTCTGGAACACCAGGAGATAGCGATCCGAGCCCTTGGTCTGATCAAAAATCGGACGGATGCCGGTGGCGAACCCGACCGTGCGGTCACGGTCTCCGCCAATGATGAGGATCGGGGCGGTGATGTCGGCAAGGCCCGAGGAGCCCCAGGCATTGAAACCCATGCCGGCCGGCGCAATGGCAATCACGGCCTGGACACCTGGCACCCGGATGTCGCCAGACCGGACTGCGTCACGGACAAAGGGCTTCATCGCCGAACCGGGTACAGACGTGGCGGGTCCTCCCAAGGGATCCAGACCTGCCCCGGCGGCGGTCAGAACCCCGTAACCGCCCATCGAATAGCCGACCAGGGCGATCCTGGAATGATCAGCTGCGGCAAGGGCGGGGTCCTTGGAGGCCATCAGCTGCTGCGCGACGAAGGCGATATCCAGGGGGCGGCGCATCAACGGCTCAACGAACTGGCCTCTGGCGCTGTAGTCGGGATCCCGGTGATGGATTGCCGCGACCACATAACCCTTGGACGCCAGGTTCTCGGTCAGCCAGCTCATCCCGGCCGGGGTTCCGCTATAGCCGTGGGAGACGATGACCAGGGGAAAGGTGCCCGGTGTGGCCGGGGCATTGCGAACCGCCAAACCGGGGGTCGTAAAGGGCACAGGGGGATGAGGCGGCTCGGCCGGCAGCATGTCGCTGTAGCTGGTCGGCTTCGCGCCCCTGGCGGGATGGGCCGGATACCAGATGTCGACGGTCAGGACCCGGTCCTGCAGGGGCAAGGTGCCGGACGCTGATACCGGCACCAGGACGTTGGGTTGCCCGGTCTGGGTCATGACGACAGTGCGAACGCCAACGGCATAGGTGCCGAGTCTTGCAAGCTCCGGCGCATCGACTCCAGGCTGGCTGGGCACGATTTCGGCCGCCCTGGCCTCACCGGAAATGAACAGCAAGGCGCAGGTTGCCGCCCAGGCGCTGAACTTCAGGGCGGGCCTAAACATGGCCGATGGCCAGTTTTTGTTCGGCGATGATGGTCTTGGCTGCTGCCCAGTAGTGATAGGCCGCCCAGAAACCGGTGGGGGCCAGGATCAACAAGGCCAGGCGCAAGGACTCCGCATCAGCCCCGGCAGGTCCTGCGAAATGGTCACTCATGAAGCCAACGGCCTGGGGGGCTACAATCAGGTTCAGGACATTGGCCACCAGCAGGGAAACCGCGATGAAGGTCGCGCGCATGCTGGCCGGTGCCAGATTCTGGATCAGGGCCATGGCCGGGCCGATGTAGAAGTAGATCGCCGGGATGAAGAGCCAGAACATCAGCTGCGCGACCCAGAGTTCGTGCGTCTGGAACGCGAAAAAAGAGGGGATGGTCGAAAGGCCGACCCCAGCCGCGACCAGCCAGCAGACCCGACGCGGATCATCAAACGTGCGACGCGACAGCAGCCAGGCCATACCGACAATAGCCGCAGTTCCGGCAACCAAATGAATGGGGCCAACCAGGCCACCGGCCTGGCCGACGTCAAGGTGATAGGCGCGCTGCAGGAAGGTCGGGGTGAACCAGATCAGTCCCCAGCCCCAAAGCGCTGAAACGCCGCCCCCCATGCAGACATGGAAATAGGCTTTCTGTTTCCAGAGAAACGCCATGGACTGGGCAAAGGTGGCCTTGGTGGTCTGATCACTGGCATCCAGGCGACCGCGCACAGGTTCCTTGAGGGTCAGGAAGACCAGCACCCCCAGCAGCAGCCCCGGGACCCCGAGAACCAGAAAGGCCGAGCGCCAACCATAGAGCTTGGCCACGGCACCGGCCATGTCAGCCCCCATCCAGGCCCCCAGCGGGGCCCCCAGGGCAAAAACCGTCATGGCCATCGGCCGCCGCGCCGCTGTGAAATTGTCGGCGATGATCGAACTTGCCGGAGGTGTGCCCCCGGCTTCACCAACCCCGACTCCGATCCGTGCCAACATGAATTGCAGGTAGCTCTGGGAAAAGCCGCACAGCGCTGTCATCCCCGACCACAGCACCAGGGCCGCCGCCAGAATGTTTCTTCGGTTGGCGCGATCCGCGAGCCAGGAAATTGGAATTCCCAGCGTGACGTAGAACACAGCCAGAGGGATGCCGGTCAGGAATGCAATTCCACTATCCGACAGGTGCAGCTCCAGTCGCATGGGCTCCATCACCGTGGTGACGACATAGCGGTCGGCGATATTGATCGCATAGCCCAGGCACATGATCGCCAGGACATACCAGCGGGTCAGAGATGAAGGCGCAGAGACCGGCTCAGCTTCGGTGGCTTGGGTCAGAGGGGGCTCCTTGCATTGGGATCGACATGCCTGAGGTCACGAGGCACCTGTTTCGGAACGACGAGCCAGGGTTCAAAACCTTCACACCAGTCAATGCCTGAGCTGGACGGAGAGTTGACGTCACGACTCGGAATTAACGGGGATTACAGCGCCAGTCCATGAGCCATGGTTACCTGATATCCTACCTCTGACCAGCAGGATTGCGTCAGGAGACCAGACCTGACTGACACAAGGGTCGCCGAGCGCGAATCAGGAACCTGTCCAAAAACCGGGCGTCCAGACTGACCGACAAACCACAGCACGCTGCGCATACTGATGAAATCCCGCGCAGATCGAACGGGATAGCTCATATGCTGATCTTTCACATATCGCTGACGCCCGCGACCTGCCCTCACCCTCTTGCGTGTCGGCAATCTTCGTGACCTCATTCTTGCAGCAAGAACATACTGCGACGACTCCAGGGGGGAAAACATGTTGAATACGAGAGATGGCATCACAAGGGCGCTGATGGCGTCGGTATGTCTGACCGGCCTCATGGTCGGAGGTGCAGCCAGTGCACAGACCCGTGCGGGTAGCGGTGTGCAATCCAGCGACAAGGCCGTCGAAGAAGTCGTCGTAACAGGTTCGCGCGTCAAACGTGACGGCTATGAGGCCCCCACTCCCGTATCCGTCGTGGGCCGCGACGAAATCACGAGATCGGCGACACCGAACATCGCCGACTATGTCAACACCCTTCCCGCCATTTCGGGCAGCGCCACGCCGACGACCACGGTGACCCAGGTTGGCGCAGGCCGACAAGGCATCAACTCGCTGAACCTGCGCGGCATCGGCGATGTCCGCACCCTGACCTTGCTGGACGGCCGTCGGGTCGGCGGTGCGATCAACAACGGCGTGGTCGATGTCAGCGAACTGCCGCAGCAGCTCATCGCCCGCGTTGACGTGGTGACCGGCGGCGCGTCGGCATCCTACGGGTCCGACGCCCTGTCAGGGGTCGTCAACTTCGTGCTGGACACCAGGTTCACGGGCCTGAAAGGCGAGCTGTCACGCGGCCAGACGACCTATGGCGATAACAGGAACTGGAAGGGTGCCCTGAGCTTCGGCACGGAGTTCGCCGGCGACCGCGGACATTTCCTGGTCAGCGGGGAAACCTCGCGTGAAGCGGGCATTTACGACCCCACGAACCGCACCTGGGCGACATCCGGTTGGGCCTTCATCAACAACCCGGCCTATACAGCGACCAATGGTCAGCCGCGGGTCCTGCGTCGAAAGAACGTTGTTCTGAGCACGGCCACGCTCGGCGGTGCCATCGCCTGTTCGGCGACATCGGCCTGCGCCTCGCTGCGGGGCATTGCATTCGGACCCGGCGGCACACCCTATAATCTCGACTTCGGGTCCGTCGTCTCCGATCCGATCATGTCCGGCGGCAGCCAGGGCAGCAACAACCTGCGGAATGGGATAGATAACAGCCTGATTCCAAA
>CAIYSH010000231.1 GCA_903928755.1 uncultured Alphaproteobacteria bacterium
CCCAGCGCGTTGACTTGCGCACAGCGAGCGCCCAGCATACCAGTGAATCAAATTCCGCCAGGCTCCTTCGACCGGCGTTCCCGGACAGTATTCCATGGCGGTTGACCACAGACTTGATTCCAAGGTGCCAGACGTCGTTCCTGTAACCTCTCCGTCGAGGTTCATGGGCCGTTGAGATTCCGGTTTTCAGAATGGGTCCCGCATTCATCGGGTTCAGCGCGGGCCAGGCATGAAGATTGAGCCCTCAGCGTCCGCGTCCCCTGGCAAAGGTGTCCTTGCCGCCTATCTGCGACCAGAGGGCCCCCGTCTGGCCGGACTGGGACTGTTTCTGTTGGCCGGTACGGCCGTCCAGCTGGTTTCGCCACAAATCCTGCGTGCCTTCATAGATACCGCGGCCCACGGGGGTGTTAACGCCCCCCTGCATCGGTTGTGGTTCCTGGCTGGCACCTTCATCGCCGTTTCGGTCTTCGCCCAGGTGCTGCAGATCGGCTCGACCTATTTCAGCGAGCAGCTGGGCTGGTCGGCCACCAACCGGATGCGCCAGGACCTGGCAGACCACGCCCTGCATCTGGATATGGCCTTTCACAATGCCCGCTCCCCGGGCGAGCTGATCGAGCGGGTGGATGGTGATGTTGCCGCCCTGGCGGCCTTCTTCTCGCAGTTCATCTTGCAGATCATCGGCGGCGCCCTTCTGCTGGCCGGGATTTTGGTCGTCCTCTACATCCAGGACTGGCGGATCGGGGCCTTGCTCACCGGGTTCGCTATCGCCGCAGGTCTGGTCATGCATGCCATCCGCCAGATCGCCGGCGGGCGATGGGAGCGTCTGCGCGAGGCCTGGTCTGCCTTTTCGGGCTTTCTCGAGGAGCGGATGGCGGGAGTAGATGACATCCGGGCCAATGGGGGCGGGACGCATGTCCTGCGCCGGATGGGTGAGGTCAACCGCGAGCTGCTTGTGGCCAATGTGGCGGCTGCCCGCCGTGGCCACTGGATCTTCCTGACCGCCAGCGGACTGTTCTCCGTGGGCTTTGGCCTGGCCCTGGCCCTGGGAGTTTGGCTGTTCCAGCGGAGAGAGGCCACCCTGGGCACGGTTTTCATGTTCATGCAGTATGCCGGGATGATGGCACTGCCGATCATGCTTATCGGTCAGCAGTTGCAGCAGTTCCAGGCCGCCTCTGCCAGCCTCAACAGGATCCGCGAGCTGAGGCGCTTCCGTCCGACCCTGACCGACGGTCCCGGCCTGGACTGGGGCGACCTGCGCATGGCCCCGCCAACTGTTGCCTTTGAAGGCCTGAGCTTTGCCTACCGGGCCGACACGCCGGTGATCCGTGATCTCGACCTGACCCTGCCTGCCGGGGAGGTGATCGGCCTGCTGGGGCGGACCGGCAGCGGCAAGACAACCCTGACCCGTCTGCTCTTTCGCCTTTATGATCCCCAGACCGGGTGTCTGACCCTGGATGGCGAAGATATCCGCAAGGCCAGCCTTGCAGAGTTGCGAGGTCGCATCGGCCTGGTCACCCAGGAGGTGCAGCTGTTCGATGCCAGTATCCGTGACAATGCCAGCCTGTTCGATCCCGCCATAGCTGACAGCCGCATCGAGACGGTGCTGGTGGATCTGGGTCTGGGCGAATGGTTGGCCCGTCAGCCGGAAGGCCTGTCGACGATCTTGATCTCGGGCTCAGGACTGTCGGCCGGAGAGGCCCAGCTTCTGGCCTTTGCCCGCGTGTTCCTCAAGGATCCGGGTCTGGTGGTGCTTGACGAGGCGTCTTCGCGGCTGGATCCGGCGACCGACCAGTTGATCGAGCGGGCCCTGGACCGGCTCCTGGGGGCGGACGGGCAGGGTCGTCGCCGCACGGCCATCATCATCGCCCACAAGCTCTCCACCGTGCAGAGGGCTGACCGCATTGCCATCCTTGATCAGGGGCGGCTGATCGAGACGGGCCGCCGCACGGA
>CAIYSH010000232.1 GCA_903928755.1 uncultured Alphaproteobacteria bacterium
AGTTCCTGGTCCGCAACACCTACATCTATCCGCCCCTGCCTTCGATGCGGATCATTTCTGACATATTTTCATATACTTCGCGCGAAATGCCGAAGTTCAATTCCATCTCGATTTCCGGCTATCACATCCAGGAGGCCGGAGCGACCCTGGACCTCGAGCTGGCCTATACCCTTGCCGACGGCATTGATTACGTGCGCGCTGGCGTCGCCGCCGGCATGAGCGTCGACCAGTTCGCGCCGCGCCTGTCCTTCTTCTGGAACGCCGGCATGAACGCCTTCATGGAGATCGCCAAGCAGAGGGCCGGTCGCCTGCTCTGGGCCGAGATGATGGCGAAGGAATTTTCGCCCAAGGACAGCCGGTCACTCGCCCTGCGCGCCCACACCCAGACCAGCGGGTGGAGCCTGGCCGCCAGCGACGTCTACAACAATGTGCCCCGCACCCTGATCGAGGCCATGGCCGCAGTCGGCGGTCAGACCCAGAGCCTGCACACCAACTCCCTGGATGAAGCCCTCGCCCTGCCCACGGACTTCTCGGCCCGCATTGCCCGCAATACCCAGCTCTTCCTGCAGCTGGAAAGCGGCCAGACCCGGGTGGTCGATCCCTGGGGTGGCTCCTACTACATCGAGCGCCTGACCGCCGACCTCGCCGAACGCGCGCGCCAGCACATCGCCGAGGTGGAGGCCCTTGGCGGCATGGCCAAGGCCATTGAGAACGGCCTGCCCAAGCGGCGGATCGAGGAAGCCTCCGCCCGAACCCAGGCCCGGATCGACAGCGGCCGTCAGTCTGTCGTGGGGGTCAATCGCTATAGACCCGACACCGCTGAGGTCATTCCGATGCTCAAGGTCGATAACAGCGCCGTGCGGGAGCGCCAGCTGGAAAAGCTGGCCCGCCTGAAGGCCGAGCGTGATCCTGCCGCCGTCCAGGCCGCCCTCGATGCCCTGACCGCCGGCGCGGCCGGCAACGCCAACCTGCTGGAGCTTTCGGTCAATGCTGCCCGGGCCAAGGCCACTGTGGGCGAAATCTCCCTGGCCCTGGAAAGGGTCTTTGGCCGTCACAAGGCCAAGGCTGATGCGGTGCAGGGGGTTTATCTGCGCGAAGCCGGGGAAACGCCGGCTGGCCAGAAAGCCCGGGCCATGACCGCCGCCTTTGCCCAGACCGATGGACGCAAGCCGCGCATCCTCGTGGCCAAGATGGGTCAGGATGGCCATGATCGCGGTCAGAAGGTCATCGCCTCAGGCTTTGTGGATCTGGGCTTCGACGTCGACATCGGCGATCTGTTCCAGACGCCGGCCGAGGCTGCCGCCCTGGCGGTGGCCCAGGGTGTACATGTGGTGGGTGCCAGCTCTCTTGCGGCCGGTCACCTGACCCTGGTGCCGGAACTGCGCGACGAACTCGCAAAGCTCGGACGGCCAGACATTGTCGTTGTGGTCGGGGGGGTCATTCCCCCCGAAGATATCCAGCCCCTCAAGGACATGGGGGTCGCAGCTGTCTTCACCCCCGGCACGCCGGTTCCAGACGCTGCCATCGAAGTGCTGGACCGCCTGAATGAACAACTGGGCTATGCACAGCTCGGCTAGGACATGTTCCGAGGATTGAGCCGCAGAGCCGGGCCCTGATTCAGGCCAGATCCCCCGCGGCGGACTCAAACAACAGGTAGATCCGCCCGGCTTCGGTGTTCAGAAAAGCAACGGTGGATGAAACAGGACCACCCTGCTGAAGGATGTCCATCAGGGCGTCCTGGGAATCCATCAGGAAATCCTGTGCCTGTCCGCGCAGATCGGGGTCGTGCAGCATTCGGCGGGCAAGCCTGCGAATGCCCGCCGGGGCGGCGCGCTTGACGATGTCCTGAGCGGCTTCGGCATTCTGATCGGCCAGGGCCTCGGCCACATCCTGAATGGACCGCAATGGCAGAAGGGCCTGGGCATCAATGCCCAGGGATTCAAGCTCACGGCCAAGCGGGTGGCTGGCCGCACGAGGCTCGGCCCTGGTCTCCGGCTTGTCGATTGACGTCAGGAGGTCCTTCCACGTCCACTCCTCACGGCTTGCCCCTACAGGCTTTGCAGCAGGTTTCGAGGCCGGTTTGGGACTGGATGCCGGTGCCGGACGCCCGCTGGCTGAAGCAAATACCGAGTCGAATTCGGCATCCGTCGCCGTCGGGGTGAGCTTCAGCCGCGTGCGCTTCGGCGAAGGGGCTGGCAGCGCCACGTCCTCACGCTCGACAACAGGGGGCGGAGCCGGTTGGCGGCGGGCTTTCTGGACTGGTGGCGGCGGTCCGTCCAGCACGGCGTCAGCAGGCAGGACAGGCGCTGTGCTGGTAACCCCCGAAACAGACCCCATCAGACGAACAGCATCACTGAGCATGTCGTAATTTCGACGCACACGATCCTGGAAGGCGGCATCAATGGCCTGGGTTTCCTCCGCCGTGCGGCGCGCCTGGGCGATCAGGTCGTCCATGCCTTCGGAAACGGCCTGTCGGACCTGCTCGGCCTGCCCTCGGGCAGCAGCTGGCAGACGGGCAGCTCGGGCTTCGATTTCGGCCAGCATGTCGGAAAGATCTTCCAGGGTGGCGCGCGCCCGCTCGGCACCTTCATCCAGCTTTCGTGCCGTGGCCGCGCCGGCCTGCTCCACAAGCTGGGCCGAACGGTCGATGAGGTCATGGGCTTCGGCAAGTCGGCTTTCGAAGACCTGATTGGCCTTCTGACCCGCAACAAAGGCCGACTCCGACAGACGATCCACCTGATCGCGCAAGGTGTCGATATGGCGCTCGGACTGCAGACGCGACTGATGACCCAGCTGGGCCAGGATATCGACAGCTTCCCGAGCCTGATCTTCAAGACGTTTGCGCTCAAGCAGGGCCGCATCGGTCACCGCCTGCAAGGCTTCCTGGTTGGCCCTGGCAAAGGCGTCCCGCTCCCTGCGAGCCGCCTCGGTCATCTCGCGGAACTGTTCTGCGGCCTGCTCCACAAGGTCCTTGAGGTTCACGCCCCCCTGAAGGACCTGATCGCTCATTTCGAAGGCAGACATCCGGGCGGTTTCGATATAGCCGGACAACTGGGCGGTATGGCTCTCTGCCTGCTCGGCAAAAGCTGTCTGATCAATGCGAAGGGCATGGGTCACGCTGACCAGCCCCGCCCTTTGCTCGGTCAGGCCGATCTGTGCAGCCTCGATCTGGTCGCTGAGCCCAAGGCCCGCCGTCTCGATCCTGGCTATGTGCCGGGTAAGATCCTCACCGGCCACCCTTGCGGTATTGGCCACCTCCTGGGTAACCGCCGATAGCTCGGACGTTCGCGACGCCAGCAGGGCCTCCGTGGCCTGGACCTGCACATCCGTCTCGCCTGAAATCCTCGCCAGGGTCTCTGCGTTCTGCCCGAGGGTCTCGGCCATCAGCCGGATCTGACCGTCAAGCATCTGGGCCAGCTCGACAATTTCGTTGCGATGATGGCTCATGGTCAGGGCCAGGGTGCCGGTCAGCTGGACCGCATTCTCGGTGCTCCGCGCCAGGGCAGAGCTTTCCTGATCGACCGTGTTGCGAAGGGTCAGGATGGATCTCTGAGCCAGTTCTGCAGCGGCTGCGGTTGCCGCAATTTCCTGGCGAAGGCCAGCGACGATTTCTCCGGCACCGATCCCTGCTGCAAGGCTCGGACCGATCATCTGGTCGGTGAAGGCCTTGGCCCTCTGGGTTTCGACACTCAGCTTGCGGCCCTGTTGAATGGAATAGGCAGCAAACCAGACAAAGGCAGCTGGCCCCATGGCCATGCCCAGCAGGACGCTCATCACAAAGGGGTCAAAGTCAAACGGGGCCTTGGCCTGTCGATAGCCATAGGCGAAGGCGATGGGTGCCAGGGCCCAGATGATCGAAACAAAGATCGCAACGGCATAGATCAGCCAGCCTGAAGGATTGCCCTCAGTCTGGCTTTCCCGGGCGCGCGCAGGAGCGGGCGCTTTCGCAGCTTTCATTTCCGGTGCCCGCCTTTCAGGCGGTGAAGGTCGTGCCTTAGGGGCCTCGGCAAAAGCGGGCTGATCCATCTTGCCGAACGCCACAGGCGTAGGCGTGGAAGACGGGTGCCTGTCCGGCAGACCAAGGTCATCACCGATCGGGTCTGCAGCGAACATAAGGTCCAGATCTTCATCTCCGACCAGAGCCTTCATCGGCGGACCTTCCTCGCCCGCAGCATCCGCAAGGGCGTTGAAGTCGATGGGAAAATATCCCTTCCTGATCTTCATTCGCGGCCCGATCTATCCCAAATCGCTCAGCAATTCCTGGTGTCTGAAGGACCCCTGGCAGACTCTCGCGTCCAAGGGGAAAACCTTATCGAAAAATTGACCTCTGGCAAAGGACCGGCCGACGAATTCACCGGGGAAAACAGATGAATTTACAGACCTAGGCCGTCAGGCACCTGCCTGCGTGGGATCAGGCGATGAAGGATGCCCCTTCATGCCGCAACAGCCAGGCCTTTCGCTCGAGCCCTCCGCCATAGCCCGTCAGACGGCCTGAAGCCCCGATCACCCTGTGGCAAGGCACGATGAGCGCCACAGGATTGGCACCGTTTGCCAGTCCCACCGCCCGCATGGCGCTGGGTGAGCCTATCTGTGCGGCCAGGCCCTGATAGCTGAGGGTGGTGCCGGCCGGGATGGTGCAGAGACCCGCCCAGACCCGGCGCTGGAACGCTGTGCCATTGGTCTTCCACACCAGAGGGATCAAGGCGTTGAGGTCCCCCTGGAAATAGGCATCAATGGCAGAGGTGATGCTTTTGGGGGCGTCTCCCGTGCCGATGTCCAGGCCTGGATAATGCCGGGCCATCAAACCGCGCATCCGGGCCTCATAGTCCACGAAGTCAAAGGCCCTCAGTGCGCCCGTCTCATCCGTGACAATCAGGGTTTCACCTACTGGGGTCAGGCGACGGTCAAGGCGAAGGTCGATCGGGCTGCTGGCTTCAGGCGGCATGTGCGGCTCCTGTCCTGGGTTCGGTTGTGGCGTCCTGCGCCCAGAGATGAGAGGCGGCATAGGCCCGCCAGGGTCGCCAGGGCTCGGCCCGGGCGAGGAGATCCGCGGCCGAGGGTCTCCGCCCCTGCGCGTCCGCAAGGGCCCGCTGGAGGCCAAGATCCCCACTCGGAAATGCGTCCGGCTCCCTCAGGGCGCGCATGGCGATGTACTG
>CAIYSH010000233.1 GCA_903928755.1 uncultured Alphaproteobacteria bacterium
GCATCCGGCCCTGGGGCTCTAGCCAGATGCAGCCGCGCATGGCCTTGACGCTGTTGACCGGAAAGACTGCAGGCGGGAACCTGATGGTCAGGCCTGTGAACCGGGCCCAGTCCCGCAGGTCCTTGCCCATATACCTGGCCTTGGCCGGGACCGGGGTCTCCCTCTGGGCGTAGACGCTGGGATTGATCGTATTGAAAATACCGCCCACCAGAATGGGTTTCCAGACGGTCTCGACCTGCAATTCCTTCTGGAGGGCCTTGAGGTTCTCAAACGCCAGATAGGTCCAGGGACTGGAGCAGTCGAAAAACACTTCAAGCATTCCGGAGGTCCTTGCTCAGGCCATGGCCGGGTTGTTTTCAAGCCGGGTCAGCCAGTAGTCCGCATCATAGGTCGGATCGTCGGTCAGATATCGCCAGAGCTGGATCCGGTTGACGAATTCCAGGCGGCCAGTGTCCTGTTCGAACCAGGACTCCGGGGTCATCAGGGTCTGCTCGACACTGGGGGGCAGGGGACCTTTCAGATAGAAGATCGGCCTTTGCTCGGTCTGGGGCTTCAGGGTTTCAAGATCAAACTGACGCACCTGGGTCCTGGAGGGGTTGATGCGGACCTTGAACATGGTGCGGGTTTCATCCGACAGATTGACCCCGCCTCCGTGCCATATGCCGGAATGCAGGAAGAGCAGGGTTCCGGCCTCGCAGACCATGTGCTGCTGGCCGCGGATGTTCTGATAACGGCCAAGCGCGACCTCACTCACCTTACGCAGATGAGTGCCGGGCACGAACCGGGTTCCGCCCATGGGGCGGGTGACCTTGTGCGGATAATACATGATCTGCAGGTCAAAGGCCTGACGGGGGTCAATGGTCGAGTCCTGATGGGTGTGCTGGCTGACGCTCTCGCCGCCCTCGTGATAGGCGGGCGGGAAAGTGACATGCAGGAAATGGTGATCAAAGACCGGGGCTTCGCCCACCAGGCTGCGGATGGCCCCGGCCACCAGGGGCAGGTTCAGCAGGCGGTTGATGGCAGAGCCCTGCGGATAGGTGCCCGAGAGCGGTGTGCCTGCCCCCACCTGGGGAATATCGGCCCGCGCCAGGATCTCGCCATAGGTCCGCCGCAGCTTCTGTCCGGGGACGGCCGGGGCAATCTCGCCGATGGCATCCATGAACTGCTGATTGATCTCGTCTGGCACCACGGCGTCGAACCGCAGGAAGCCCCTGGCGACAAAGCTCGCCATCTGTTCTGCGCTGAGAAGTGGAAGTCCGCTCATGCGTCGATCTCTACCAGTTGCTCGAAAAAGAATTCGTATTTCAGATAGCTGAGCTCGAATTCCTGGCCCCGGGTATGGGGCAGGATCTGCGCGGCCTGGAACAGCCGCCAGCCCGCCTTGAGGGCGGCCAGCCCGGTGGCAAAGGGGGGTTCGTCCTGATCGCCCGCCATGGTGCGGGTCGACCCGGTTCCATCATAGACCGCCCAGGCAACCACGGGCGAATCCAGGGCGGAATTGGCCAGATACAGAACCAGGACCTTTTGTCTTTGCATGGGTTCCCCAAAACCTTTTCCTGATCATGGCCCACAGCGGGTCTGCTGTGAACAGGCTTGGTGGTGGAATCAGCCGACTCCGGATATGGAACGGAGCATGAACCTTGATCTTGTCCTCATCCTCGCCACCCTGTTCCTTGCCTCTGCCGTGGCCGCGGTCGCCTGGGCCCTTTCAGAGCGTCGGCGTGCAGGTCTGGCTGAGGCGCGGGTCCTTGTCCTGCAGGATGCCGCCGCCCGGGTGAGGGTGCTTGAGGAAATGGGGGCCAAGACCGCTGCCCTCCTGCAGGGCGAAGCGGTATCCGCCATTGCCGAGCAGGTGCTCAAGCGCGCCGACGAGACCTTCCACAATCGCGAACAGCTGGCCCAGGCCAGGCTGGAGGCCCAGCTCAAGCCGGTGGCCGAAACCCTGGCCAGGTTCCAGGAACAGGTGACGGCGGTTGAGAAGGTCCGGGCCGAGGAATCCGGCGGCCTGAAACAGCAGATCGCCGACCTGATGCAGGCGTCAGCTGCCACCCAGGCCGAGACCCGAAAACTGTCGTCCGCCCTGCGCCGTGGTGCCGGGGTCCAGGGCCGCTGGGGGGAGCAGACCCTGCGCAATGTGCTGGAGGCCGCCGGTCTGACCAAGCATTACGACTTCACCGAACAGACCTCGACCGACACCGAAGAGGGCCGGCGTCGGCCGGATGTCACCGTCCGTCTGCCCGGCGGCGCGGTCTTCGTCATAGATGCCAAGTGCTCCATCAACGCTTTCCTCGATGCCCAGGATGCGGGGGATGAGGCCTTGCAGGAAGCGGCCTATGTCCGTCACACCCAGAGTGTCCGGGCCCACTTCCAGGGTCTGTCGGCCAAGGCTTACTGGGACCAGTTTGACGCTTCACCCGACTTTGTCGCCATGTTCATTCCGGGTGACAGCTTCCTTGCTGCAGCGGTAGAGCGGGCACCTGACCTGATGACCGAGGCCATGGACAAGCGGGTGCTGATCGTGACCCCGACCACACTTTTCGCCCTGTGCAAGGCCGTGGCCTATGGCTGGCGGGTGGAGGAACAGGCGGCCAATGCCCAGGAAATCTCGAAACTGGGCCGCGAACTCTACAAACGCCTCTCCGTCATGGGCGGCCATGCCGCAGCGGTGGGCAAGGCACTGGATCAGGCCGTCGGGCGCTATAACCAGTTTGTCGGCTCCCTCGAGACCCAGGTCATGACCCAGGCCAAACGTTTCGAGGACCTGAAGGTCGATCACGAGGGGCGGGAATTACCTGATCTCGTTCCGGTCGAAACGGCGGTCCGGACATTTTCCAAGCTCTCCACCCTCGACAATGATCCTGATCCCGGGCCGGTCCCCGCCTTGACGCTCAAGGATCGGTCACCTAACTCCTGACCATCATGGCTATTCGCGAAATCCTGGTTGTTCCAGATCCCGTCCTGAAGCAGGTCTCCGCACCGGTTGATGTGGTCGACGATGATCTGCGGGCGCTCATGGATGACATGCTTGAGACCATGTATGACGCCCCCGGCATCGGCCTGGCTGCCATACAGATCGGTGTGGCCAAGCAGGTGATCGTCATGGATCTGGCCGGCAAGGATGAGCCGCCCCAGCCGCGCTATTTCGTCAATCCGAAGATCATCTGGGCTTCGGAAGAGACGGCACCCTATGAAGAGGGCTGTCTGTCGGTTCCCGAAATCTATGACGAGGTCGAGCGCGCCGCCGAGGTGAAGATCAGGTATCTGGACTATCACGGCAAGGACGTGACCGAGCTTGCCGAAGGCCTGTTCTCCGTGTGCATCCAGCATGAGATGGATCATCTCAAGGGCGTCCTGTTCATCGACTATCTCTCGCGTCTGAAGCGGGAACGGGCAGTGTCCAAGGTCAAGAAGCTGGTCCGCGCCGCATAAACCTTCGTTTCTAAGGCTGTCGTTTCGGGCTAAAGCCCGTCCATGCGTCTAGCCTTCCTCGGAACCCCTGACATTTCGGCAACCTGCCTTTCTGCCCTGGCGCAGGCAGGGCACGAGATTGCCATGGTCTATTCCCAGCCACCGGCCCCGCGGGGGCGCGGCCAGGATCTGAAACCCTCTGCAACCCATGCCATGGCCCTGTCCCTGGGACTTGAGGTCCGGACGCCGGTCTCCATGCGCGACCCACAGGTCATGGCCGATTTCCAGGCGCTGAAGCTGGAGGCTGCCGTAGTGGTGGCCTTTGGCCAGATCCTGCCCGCTGCTGTGCTGGATGCCCCCCGACTGGGGTCCTTCAACCTGCATGCTTCCCTGCTGCCGCGCTGGCGGGGTGCGGCGCCGATCCAGCGGGCGATCATGGCCGGGGACGCACAATCGGGGGTTCAGGTCATGCGCATGACCGAGGGTCTGGATGAAGGCCCGGTCCTTTCCGGAGCTGTCCTCGACATCGGTCCCCTTGAAACCGCCGGCAGCCTGCACGACCGGATGATGGCGGCGGGGGCTGGCCTGTTGGTGACGACCCTGGCCGATATCGCCGCCGGCCGGGCTGTTGAAACCCCTCAGGCTGAAGAGGGGGCCACCTACGCCAAAAAGATCCGAACGAAGGAAGCGCGTCTGGACTGGAGCAAGTCCGCCCTCGATCTGGATCGCAAGATCCGTGGTCTCTCGCCCTTTCCCGGGGCCTGGTTCGAGCTGGCGACCGAGAAGGGCCCGGTGCGGGTCAAGGCCCTGCTGTCCCGGGCCGAAGATGGCGCGGGCAGGCCCGGTGAGGTGCTCGATGACGCCCTGCTGGTGGCAACCGGCTCTGGTGCAGTCCGCCTCCTGAAGGTGCAGAGAGCCGGCAAGGCCCCCCAGGATGCCGTGACCTTCCTGCGGGGAACGACCGTTAGCCCCGGGACCCGGTTCCTCTGATGCCGCGCTATCGGCTGACCATAGAGTATGACGGGGGCCCCTATTGCGGCTTCCAGGCCCAGGCCGATCTGCCATCGGTTCAGGGGGCCCTTGAGGCAGCGGTAAAGGCCTTCTGCGGCCAGACCCTGCGGGTGGCGGCGGCGGGCCGGACGGACACCGGCGTCCACGCTACGGGTCAGGTGGTCCATATCGATCTCGAGAAAACCTGGCCTGCCGAGACCGTACGCAATGCGCTGAATGCCCACCTGATCAAGGAGTCGGTGGTGGTTCTTGACGCCACTGTCGCCGAGGGCGACTGGCACGCCCGGTTTTCGGCGACCGGACGGCGTTATCTTTATCGTATCCTCAACCGGGCAGCCCCGGCGGCGCTCGCGCGAGGCAAGGTCTGGCGTCTGAAGGGCGATCTGGACGCCGAGGCCATGCACCATGCGGCCCAGGTCCTCCTGGGGCATCACGACTTCACCACATTCCGCGACCTGAAGTGTCAGGCCAGGTCACCCCTCAAGACCCTCGATGTGGCGCGGGTCAGCCGCCAGGGCGATGAGGTGCATATGGTGTTCGAGGCCCGGTCCTTCCTGCACCGCCAGGTCCGGTCCATGACCGGCACCCTGGCCCAGGTTGGCCTTGGTCGCTGGACGGCGGCGGATGTAAAGGCGGCGCTGGAGGCCAGGGATCGGCAGGCCTGCGGCCCGGTCGCACCCGCCGATGGCCTCTACCTGACTGGCGTCAGCTATCCCCCTGCGGAAAACGTCGCGAAATAGCGGCGGATGATCTCGCGATAGACGGCCTGCAGCTGCAGGATTTCCGACACCGGGGCCCGCTCGTCGACCGAGTGCATGGTTTTGCCCACCAGGCCCACCTCCACAACCGGGCAGAGGGCCCGGATGAAGCGGGCATCTGACGTCCCGCCTGTGGTCGACAGGTCTGGCGGGGACCCCGCCACATCGGTGACGGCCGAGCTGATCAACTGGGTGAAGTCCCCTGGTTCGGTCAGGAAGGCCTCGCCACTGATGGTCGGTTTGACGATGACATTGCCCTGGAAGCCTTCCTGGGCGGCGACGGCCTCACCAGCGATCCAGTCGGCCAGGCTCTGGCCGGTATGGTTGGGATTGAAGCGGATGTTCAGCCGCGCCCTGGCCTCAGCCGGGATCAGGTTGGTCGTGGGATTGCCCA
The DNA here is from genome assembly GCA_903928755.1 of uncultured Alphaproteobacteria bacterium. Classification (GTDB taxonomy): domain Bacteria; phylum Pseudomonadota; class Alphaproteobacteria; order Caulobacterales; family Caulobacteraceae; genus Phenylobacterium. The sequence goes on from CAIYSH010000233.1 coordinate 5,572, forward strand.
CATCAATGGTGGTCAGTTCCAGGTTCGAGGGCTGGAATCCCAGATACCCCTGGTCCAGTTCGGTCTCCTGAAGGCGGGCCAGCAGGGCCACCAGGATCGGGATCGGATTTGCGGCGCGATGCGGATAGGCCACATGGCCCTGAATGCCCTCGACGGTGATCTCTACATTGATCGAGCCCCGTCGGCCGATCTTGACCATGTCGCCGACCCGCTCGGCGCGTGTGGGCTCGCCGACGATGCAGAGATCGATCACATCGCCTTCAGCCTGAAGGGCCTTGACCACCATGACCGTACCGTCAGAGGCCACGCC